>NZ_SZZU01000003.1 GCF_009829985.1 Pantoea sp. Aalb | reverse complement strand
CCACTCGCCACCCAAAGAGCAAGCTCTTTTGTGCTGCCGTTCGACTTGCATGTGTTAGGCTTGCCGCCAGCGTTCAATCTGAGCCATGATCAAACTCTTCAATTTTAAAGTTTGTTTATTGTTCTGTAAATTAAAATTTGTAATAAAATTACGTATTTATTCATCAGAAATTAGACATTTTATATCTAAAAATATTGATATTACGCCTATAAGTGCCCACATCCAATTGTATAATAAATTATTAAAGTACTTTATACTATTAATTAAGTATAGTCTATCCTAAACTTTTTATATAATCAATCAAGTATTTATTTTCAATAATACTTTTAAAGTAAAAATAATGAAATAAAAATGACATTATATAATAATAAATTTACACATAAATAAATTACTATTTTTCTTGTATATTATAATGATAAGTACATATTATTAAAAATATTTTTTGTGAAATAACATAAAAATAAGTAGTGTATTTTACATATAATAGTAATAAATAAAGTTATTTTACATAATTATATTTAAACATTTAATTTTTTTAAATAATTAATTACTGGATTAATTTCTGGCATAATATTATGCCAGAATTGAAAAGAATATGCTGCTTGTCCTACCAACATTCCTAAACCATCAGAAATATTCCGTGATCCATGTTTTTGACACCAACTTAGAAAAGAAGTTAAACCTTGTTGATAAAACATATCATAACAACAAATTTCTTCAAAGATTAATGAACTTGGTATAGAAGGAACTTGTCTATCCATGCTACTAGATGTTGCATTTATAATAAGATCAAAATGCTGATTTATTAATTTTTTAAAGCTAATAGCTTCAATATTTCCTTTATGTTGAAAAATATTTACTAATTTTTTAGCTTTTTCAAATGTTCTATTTACTATTACTAACGAACATCCTAAAGAAAGTAAAGGTAAAATTACCCCACGAGCTGCTCCTCCAGCACCGACTAGTAAAATACGATTACCAGGATTAATCATATTCAAACGTTTTAAATCTATTAATAAACCAACTCCATCCGTGTTATCACCAATAATTGTACCACATGTATTTTTTTTTAAAGTATTTACTGCTCCAGATAATATTGATCTATCACTTAATTCATCAGCAAATGTCCATGCTTGTTGTTTAAAAGGTAAAGTTACATTTGCACCTTTCCCACCAGACATAAAAAACTCATTAATTGATTTAATAAAAGCATCAATCGGTACATATATTTGTTCATAACAATGCTCTACTCCAGTTTGTTGTGCAAACAAAGAATGAATGATAGGAGATTTACTATGCGCAATAGGATTTCCGAATACAGCAAAATTTTTCATGAATTAACCTTGACGAATAATTTTGCCGCTAACTAAATCACGAATTTCAGATGGGTTTAAACATCCTCCTATTTTAGAATCAAGTATTGCAATATTTGTACCGAATTGTTTTATTAGATCTTTTACATTACGACATGATGGTTTTCCAGATAAATTAGCACTAGTTGAAATTAATGGTTTACCAAAACCATAGCATATTGCTTGTACATCTGGATGATTACTAACACGAATAGCTAATGAATTAAAATTACCAGTTAACCAGTTTGGAGTATGAGGTGAAGCTGGAACTACATAAGTTATGTGACCAGGCCAATTAGAAAACATCTGTTTACGTTGTGATATAGTCAGCTTAGAATCAGCAACATAAGGTTTTAATTGTTTATAATTGGCAGCAATTAAAATTAATCCTTTTTCTATTGAACGCTGTTTAAGTGTTAATAAATCCATAACGGTTTTTTCAACATCTGGATCACAACCTAATCCAAAAACTGATTCTGTAGGATAAGCAATGATTTTTTGTTGTTGTAATTTTTTAATGCAGAAATCGAGGCTTCTAGTTAAATAGTGACTTATGCTCATAATAATTTATCCTAGGGAAAAACTTCCGTAGAAAATTGTTAATACAACATTATTTTAAATTCTATTAGAAATAGATTATTATTCAATAAACATATAATTTATTGCAAAAACAAAATAATAGAAATTATATAGAGGTAGCAAGAAATTTAAGTTTATTTTAAATGTGGAATTAAAATGATTGTTCTTTTAAAAAAACATTAAATTTTCAATAATTAATTTTTCACTCTTTCTTAATTCATAAATATTATCAATATAAATTATATTTTAAAATGTTTTATGTGAATTATTTTTTAATAAAAATACTAGGCTATAAAATATTATTTTTACTAATTAATTACTAATTAACAGTATAAAATTATTTAATAATTCTTAGTGCAACATACCTTCATTAAAATCAAATAAAAGTTCCTCTATTTGTTTATAAGTGTTTTCACATCCAGGAACATTAAATAATACCATTAATAAAACCCATTTTAGATCTTCTAAATTAAATTCTATAGTATCAAGGGCCATTACACGTTCTACAATCATCTCACGTGTATCCATATTAAGCAACTTAACATGTTCTAAAAATAAAATTAAACCTCGACATTCAACATCTAAACGCTGACTTTCTGCTTCTGTATAAATTCGCATTGAGAGTGGATCACTTGTTAGTATTGGAACACATCCTTCTTGATAATCTGCTAATCTTTCAAGCCAATGTAACGCATTATAGATATCTTCACGACGAAAACCAGCACTAGTCAGATCATCTGTTAATTTATCCTGCCCAACGCACACTTCGGTTTCGTTGTGGATATATGTCTGAAACAAATACATAAGTACGTCGAACATGGCATGCTTTCCTTAAATAAGATATAACAGTGGTTATAACTGCAATCCATTTGCTTTCTGCTAAATCACTTCTAGTAATTGGCTACAATGTCTAATGCAGATAGATTCTAGCGCGTTTAATGATAATATTACTATGTAAATAAGTTACTTGTTAACTTATTTACATAGTAACAGAATATCTATCATCACTATTTATATTTTATAAATATATCTAGGCAGTAAGATAAAACAATTAAATTATAAAATATGTATGATTTACATCATGTTATATTAATGTAATTAATATAGTCATTAGATACTAAATATATTAAGTTTATTAAATTTAATTATTCTATATGTAAAATATATTAGAGTACAATACAGATTATAAGACTTTATAAGTCTACAGTATATTTTATACAGTATGAAATACTTGTATCATATTTTATTTTACATTGTTATATCACAATAAAAATTTTAGTAATAACATTAAAAATATATTTAAATATAGTAATAATCATTGATGAAATCTTTCATAACAATTTTAAATAAGTAACTAAATATATATAACTATAACTTTTATTACTAAATCTACTTATTAACTTAAATTTAACAGTATTTGTCTTAAATGAAGAATATATGTTATTATAATTAAATAAATATCTGGTGCTATATATCTTGATATCTTGTATATACAAAATATCAACTTTGCTTCATTTCATACTAAACATATTTTATGTTGTAAAATAATTTAATTTTTTTTAAAAAAATGTATGCTATATAATTGTTTTTTCCATTAATATAAATTCAGGTATTTATGTCTGTATTAAAAGTATTACATTTTCCTAATAATAGACTTCGTAAAATTGCTCAGGTAGTAACAAATATTAATCCTGAAATTGAGAAGATTATCGATAATATGTCTGAAACAATGTATGCTGAGTCAGGAATTGGTTTAGCAGCTACACAAGTCGATATTCATCAACGTATTATTGTTATTGATATTTCAGAAGATCGTAATGAAAGTATAGAATTTATTAATCCAGAAATACTAGAAAAGAATGGTGAATCTAGTATAGAAGAAGGATGTCTATCTGTACCTAATCACTATGCCTATGTATCACGTGCAGCACGGATTAAAGTACGAGCACAAAATAGATATGGCAATTTTTTTAGTATAACAACAGATGGTCTTATGGCAATTTGTATTCAACATGAAATTGACCATTTAAATGGTAAATTATTTATAGATTATTTATCACCATTAAAACGTCAACGTATTAAACATAAATTAGAAAAAATCGCTCGTCAAAATACACGTATCTTATAAGTATAAGTATTTTATAAAAGGTTTAATTGTGTCTGTATCATTAAAAATTATTTTCGCTGGTACACCGCATTTTGCAGCATATCATTTAGAAGCATTACTTAATTCTAAACATCAAGTTATAACTGTCATTACTCAACCTGATCGCCCAGTAGGACGTGGTAATAAAATTATATCAAATCCTGTAAAAATAATAGCTAAAACTAATAATATTCCAATTTTTCAACCTTATTCATTAATAACACCAATAAGCCAGCAAATTATTGCTGATTTACAAGCTGATATCATGGTTGTAGTAGCATATGGTCGTATATTGCCAAAAGTAATACTTGATATTCCCCATTTAGGCTGCATTAATATACATGCTTCATTACTACCACATTGGCGTGGTGCTGCTCCTATTCAACGTTCAATTTTAGCTGGAGACAAAGAAACTGGAGTTACTATTATACATATGAATTCAAAAGTAGATAGTGGTTATATACTAAATAAACTATCTTGTTCTATTAATAACACTGATACTACTAAATCATTATATTATAAATTAGCTCATCTTGGCTCATGTATTATGTTAACAACATTAGATGAACTAGCAAACGGTACTATAGAACCTCAAGTACAAGATGAAAGTTTAGCAACATATGCCAAAAAAATACATAAAGAAGAAGCTCGACTGAATTGGTCTCTTTCAGCTACACAATTAGAAAGATGTGTTCGTGCCTTTAACCCATGGCCAATAAGCTATTTTATATTAAATAAAAAACCAATAAAAGTATGGAAAGCAGAGGTATTGACCATTAATAATAATAAAAAACCTGGAACGATTATTCATTCTGATAAAAATGGTATTCAAATTTCTACTGCTGATGGGGTACTTAATCTACTTACATTACAAATTGCTGGTAAAAAAGCAATATCTGTTAAAGATTTATTAAATTCTTACAATCATTGGTATACTAAAGGTACTGTTTTAGATTAATGAATTATTGAATACTATTAGTTTATTATATGAAACGAATAATCAATATTCGTATTGTTGCTGCACAATTCATTGAAAATATTGTATAAAAGTAAAAAAATAATCACTTAGTCTATATTACCGAATGTACAAAAAAATATCTCAAAACAAGACAGTGCATTATTACAAAAAATTTATTTTGGTATAATTAGAATCTTACCTCAAAAAGAATTTGATTGATAAGTTAATGATGCTTCGATTAATTAGTAAAAAGTATATATCACATCACATTATCTTATTGTAGAAACTTATCAGCTATAATATACTCGCATACCAGAATATACGGTGTTAGCAGAAAACGTTAATGGTTTAGAAATCTTAAAAAGAAATAAGTTAAAAGGTTTACTTAATAGAGTTTTAAGACAATTCCAATACCAAAATAATGAATTAATTTCTCACTTTAATACAAATTATCAGTACTTTTTTTATCATCCTGATTAGTCAAATCATTTGATAATGGCATGGTTAAAGTATTAACAGCAAATTTTTCTATAAATAATCAACATCCATCTATGTAGTTACGTGTTAACCATCAATATTATGGTTACGATTCTTGATTACAATGATTTAAAAAAATGGTAAGTTGATTTAAAAAAATGGTAAGTTTACTTTTATCGGAGATGTTACTAATGCATTGTTTTTATGACGATAAGGTTATAAATCCAAGATCTTACAGCACAGCGTTGTGGCATATTACGTGAACTTCAAAGACGTTTGTCCAGAGTCTGGAACTAAGAATACTAATATCATGAAAATTACTCCGCATGCTAAAATGTTAGCAATAGATTTTAATTACAAACGGGAGATGGTCATGTATCTACAACATGGTGTGATGAAAATATATTTTTTGATAAAATTCTATTAAATGCTCCTTGTTCTGCAACAAACATAATCCATCATCATCCAGGTATTAAATTGTTACGTGGTGGTCAGGATATTTCAGGATTAGTATAATTACAAAATAAACTTCTCGAGATAATTTTGCCGCACACTACCTGTTCTGTTTTGCTTGAAGAAAATCAACAGCAAATTAGATTTTTTAGAAAGATATAATGATTTATTAGAAATTTAGAAATATCGCCAAAAGATAGAACTAATATTAATGGTTAGCAAATTTTTCCTACTATTAGATGGTTTTTTATATACTAATTGTAAATACTATTATTCTCATCAATATTTAGTATCAATATTTAGTATCAATACATATAATTGGAATATAAGTAAATAAAATAAATATAAAAGATAAACCATTCTTAAAAATAAATACCATATATTATTATATTTATAATATCGAATGATTTATCCTTATAATATAGTTAATTAATTTAATAATTTAATTACTAAAATAAGTTACATAAATTTAAGAATAGATATATATTCTTGAATATTTCATTTTCATATGCTATATGAATATATTATACTAAATATTATAAAAAGTTTTATATTTTTTAAATATTTAAATATAAAAAGGTATTTATAAATATATTAAGTGTTATCTAATTTATTCTATTGGTTTTTTACCTGATATTTTAGACGATCAATAAACTCAATATATGCCATTGGAGCTTTATCACCAGTACGAAAACCACATTTTAGAATACGAGTATACCCACCAGCACGTTGAGATAAACGAGGAGATAACTCATTAAATAATTTTGCTACTAATTCATTATTACGAATACGAGAAAATATTAACCTACGATGAGCTACGCTATCGACCTTAGCAAGGTTAATCATTGGTTCTACTACACGGCGTAATTCTTTAGCTTTTGGCAAAGTAGTTTTAATAAGTTCATAACGAATTAAAGAACCAGCCATATTGCGAAACATAGCCTGACGATGACTACTGTTACGGTTTAGTTTACGACCACTTTTACGATGGCGCATGATGGCCCTATCCTTTTAAATATATTGTAAAAATTAGCTTTATATCCATTTATTCATCGATAATACTTGCAGGTGGCCAGTTTTCTAGACGCATACCAAGAGATAAACTACGTGAAGCAAGAACATCTTTAATTTCAGTAAGAGATTTTTTACCTAAATTAGGTGTTTTAAGAAGCTCAACTTCAGTACGTTGTACCAGATCACCAATATAATGGATAGCTTCTGCTTTAAGACAATTAGCAGAACGGACAGTTAATTCTAAATCATCAACAGGACGTAAAAGAATTGGATCAAACTCTGGTTTTTCTTCTTTTACTTCTGGTTGACATATATCACGCAAATCAATAAAAGCTTCCAATTGTTCGGCTAAAATAGTAGCTGCACGACGTATGGCTTCTTCTGGATCAATTGTACCATTTGTTTCCACTTCGATAATTAATTTGTCAAGATCAGTACGCTGCTCTACACGTGCAGCTTCAACATTATAAGCAATACGATCCACTGGACTATGACAAGCGTCAAGTAACAGACGGCCAATTGGACGTTCATCTTCTTGCAAATTAATTCTAGCAGAAGCAGGTACATACCCACGACCACGTTGTACTTTAATACGCATACTAATAGATGCATTCGCATCGGTCAGATGACATATAACATGTTCTAACTTAACAATTTCAACATCATTACCATGAGTAATATCAGCTGCAGTTACTGTGCCAATACCAGATTTACTCAGAGTAAGCATAGCTTCATCTTTACCTTGAATTTTAATTGCTAACCCTTTTAAGTTAAGAAGAATTTCTAAAATATCTTCTTGTATACCTTCTTTAGTAGAGTATTCATGTAATACACCATCAATTTCAACTTCAGTAACTGCACAACCTGGCATCGAAGAAAGGAGAATACGGCGCAGTGCATTACCAAGAGTATGACCAAAGCCACGCTCTAATGGTTCAAGGGTTACCTTGGCATGCGTCGAAGTTACTTGTTCGATATCTACCAGGCGAGGTTTTAGAAACTCTGTTACAGACCCCTGCATTGTGTCCTCTCTTTAATGCTAAATCTTTACTTAGAGTACAACTCGACGATCAGGTGTTCATTAATGTCCGCAGAAAGGTCGGAACGTTCAGGAGCTCTATGAAACATACCTTCCATCTTAGATACATCAACGTCTAGCCAAGTTGGCTTTTCTCTCTGTTCAGCTAGTTCCAAAGCAGCTTTAACACGAGCTTGCTTCTTAGCTTTTTCACAGATGCTTATAATATTATTTGGAAATACTTGATAAGAAGCAATGTTAACAACACAATTGTTAACCAAAATAGATTTATGACTTACTAACTGACGTGCTTCCGCACGAGTAGCACCAAAACCCATACGGTATACTACATTATCCAAACGACTTTCTAGTAGAACTAATAGATTTTTACCGGTATTACCTTTTAAACGCGCAGCTTCTTTATAATAATTACGAAATTGGCGTTCTAGTACACCATAAATACGACGAACTTTTTGCTTTTCACGTAATTGACCACCATAATCAGATAACCGTGGTTTACGAGAAAAATACTGTCCAGGTGCTTGATCAATTTTACATTTAGAATCAATTGCACGAACACCAGACTTTAAAAATAAATCAGTACCCTCACGACGGCTTAGCTTAAGTTTAGGCCCCAAATATCTTGCCATTTCTTTTCTCCTATTCCTATTAAAAACGAACGTTATACACGACGTCTTTTCGGAGGACGACAACCGTTGTGAGGAATCGGAGTCACATCGGTAATGTTAGTAATGCGAAAACCAGCAGCATTTAAAGCACGAATAGTAGATTCACGCCCCGGACCAGGACCCTTAACCATAACCTCTAAATTTTTAATACCGTAATCTTTTACAGATTCTGCACATCGCTCTGCAGCTACTTGAGCAGCAAATGGTGTAGCTTTACGTGAACCACGAAAACCAGAACCTCCAGCTGTTGCCCAACCTAAAGCATTACCTTGCCGATCAGTAATGGTAACAATAGTATTATTAAAAGAAGAATAAACGTGAGCTATGCCATCTAATATTTGTTTTTTTACGCGCTTACGTGTACGAATAGGTGCTTTTACCATTATTTAAGTATCCTAACTATTTTTTAAGTGGTTTTCGAGGTCCTTTACGGCTACGTGCATTTGTCTTAGTACGTTGACCTCGAACTGGTAAACTACGCCGATGACGTAAGCCACGGTAACAACCAAGATCCATTAAACGTTTGATATTTAAAGTTATTTCACGACGCAAATCACCTTCAACAACGAATTGGTTAATAGATTCACGTAGATGATCGAGTTGCATTTCTGATAGTTCACTCACCTTAACATTTTGCGCAATTCCTACTTTAGTGCAAATAGCTTTAGAACGGGTTTTACCGATACCGAATATTGAGGTTAATGCGATAACGGCATGTTTTTGATCAGAAATGTTAATGCCTGCTATACGGGCCATTATGCACTCTCCTATATCCTAATCCTATAAAATAAATACGTATACTGAAAAATAATTTCTAAGAATATTTCAATGGGAACGCATTAACATAATATATAAAAAATTATCTAGCCAATAAAAATAATTTCATAAAAATATAAAATTTTATCCTTGACGCTGTTTATGTTTAGGTTCAATTTTACAAATTACACGCACAATATTATTACGACGTATAATTTTGCAATTTCGACATAAAATTTTAACAGAAGCTCTTACTTTCATTTTAGTCTCCGTATTTTTAAATCTGATATTAACCGTTATAACCTTTTAGATTAGCTTTTTTTAACGCAGATTCATATTGACTGCACATCATTAAAGTTTGAGCTTGAGACATAAAGTCCATAATAACTACTACAACGATTAACAACGAAGTACCGCCAAAATAAAAAGGAACTTTCATAGAATTACGCATAAATTCTGGAATAAGACAAATAAAAGTAATATAGGCTGCACCTATTAAAGTTAAACGAGTCATTACTTTATCAATATATTTAGCTGTTTGCTCTCCTGGGCGAACTCCTGGAACAAATGCACCAGATTTCTTAAGATTATCTGCTGTTTCTCTTGGATTAAAGACTAATGCTGTATAAAAAAAACAAAAAAATACAATTGCAGTAGCATAAAGTAATACATAAAGAGGTTGCCCTGGTTGTAAATACATGGAAATTGTTGTTAACCAATTCCAACCTGTACTACCTCCAAACCAAGATGCTATTGTTGCTGGAAATAAAATAACACTAGAAGCAAAAATTGCTGGAATTACACCAGCCATATTCACTTTTAATGGTAAATGTGTACTTTGTGCAGAATATATACGACGACCCTGTTGACGTTTAGCATAATTCACTACAATACGGCGTTGACCACGCTCTACAAAGATAACAAAAAAAGTTACTGCAAATATAAAAAATAATATTAATAATAATAAAATAAAGTGTAAGTCACCTTGACGAGCTTGTTCTATAGTATGACCAATAGCTGGAGGAAGACCTGCAACAATACCTGTAAATATAATAATAGATACACCATTACCTATGCCTCTTTCAGTAATTTGTTCTCCTAACCACATAAGTAATATAGTTCCTGTAACTAAACTTATAACAGCAGTAAAATAAAAAGTAAAACCTGGATTTATAACTAAACTCTGCATTCCAGGCATATTTGGTAAAGCAGTAGCAATACCTATAGATTGGAATATAGCTAAACCTAAAGTACAATAACGAGTATATTGATTAATTTTACGACTACCAGATTCTCCCTCTTTTTTAATTTCCACTAATGTTGGATGCACTACGGTTAGTAGTTGTATAATAATAGAGGCAGAAATATATGGCATAATTCCTAATGCAAAAATTGACGCACGACTAAGAGCACCACCGGAGAACATATTAAACATTTCAATAATAGTACCACGTTGTTGATCAAGTAGTTTAGCTAAAATAATGGCATTTATACCGGGAATAGGAATAAAAGAACCAATACGGAATGCAATAAGAGTACAAATTACAAATAATAACCTACGCTTTAGTTCATAAGAGCCACCTTTGGCGCTTTGAAAATCTAAACCTGGTTGTTTTGCCATCTACTAATATTCCTTAATATTACCACCAACGGCTTCAATTGCAGAACGTGCCCCTTTGGTTACTCGTAACCCGTGAATAGTTATTGGTATAGATATTTTACCGGATAAAATAACTTTTACAAATTTAATGTGGTTATTGATAATATTAGTTAGTTTTAATGCTTTAATATCAACTATACTATTATCTTTAACTTTACTATTATCTTTGATTTTCATCAAATCAGATAAACGTATTTCTGTAGTAAATAATGATTTACGCGAGGTAAACCCAAATTTTGGCAAACGACGATATAAAGGCATCTGACCACCTTCAAAACCACGATATATACCACTTCCAGAACGAGATTTTTGACCCTTATGACCACGTCCACCAGTTTTACCAAGACCAGAACCTATACCACGAGCTAATCGCTTAGAAGCATGTTTAGCTCCAGCAGCTGGAGCTAAAGTGTTTAAACGCATATTACACTTACTCCTATCCTGTTTTACTTTCTACTTTTAACATATATGAAATGGTATTTATCATGCCACGTATCATTGGAGTATCTTCTCGCTCAACGGTATGTCCAATACGATATAAACCCAAACCAACCAAAGTGGCTTTATGATTAGGTAAACGACCAATTGAACTACGTACTTGAGTAATTTTAATTGTATTAGTAGTCATCTTTTTTATTACTCTAAAATTTCTTTGATAGATTTACCACGTTTAGCAGCAACCATTTCTGGAGATTTCATGTTTCCTAAACCATCGATAGTAGCGCGAACTACATTTATAGGATTGGTAGATCCATATGCCTTAGCTAAAACGTTATGAACTCCAGCAACTTCTAATACAGCACGCATTGCACCACCAGCGATAATACCAGTACCTTCAGAAGCTGGTTGCATAAATACACGAGAACCTGTATGTGACCCTTTAACAGGATGTTGTAATGTACCTTGGGCTAATACGACATTAATTATATTACGACGAGCCTTTTCCATTGCTTTTTGAATAGCTGCAGGTACTTCACGCGCTTTACCATAACCAAAACCAACACAACCTTTTCCGTCACCTACTACAGTAAGTGCAGTAAAAGAGAAAATACGACCACCTTTTACAGTTTTAGAAACACGATTTACTGCGATAAGTTTTTCCTGTAATTCGCCAGATTGTTTATCAATGTGTGCCATTTTAACACCTTTAAATTAAAACTGAAGACCTGCTTTACGAGCAGCATCTGCTAGTGCTTTAACGCGACCATGATATTGAAACCCGGAACGGTCAAAAGAAACATCTTTAATTCCTTTTTCGATAGCGCGTTGAGCTAAAGTTTTACCGACAGCTATAGCAGCAATTTTATTACCAGTATATTTTAGTTGTGTAGCAATAGATCGCTCTACCGTAGAAGCAGCAACCAAAACATTAAAACTATTAGGAGCAATTACCTGTGCGTAAATATGACGCGGGGTACGATGTACTACTAGACGAGTAACATTGAGCTCTTTAAGCTTACAACGTGTACGACTCGCACGTCTAATACGAGCAGACTTTTTATACATATATATCGTTACCTTACTTTTTTTTAGCTTCTTTAAGACGCACGATTTCATCTGCGTAACGAATACCTTTTCCTTTATAAGGTTCAGGACGACGATAAGCTCGTAGATCAGCTGCTACTTGACCGACAAGCTGTTTATCAGCGCCTTTTAATATAATTTCTGTCTGAGTTGGACACTCAGCAATAATACCAATTGGTAATATATGATTAATAACATGAGAAAATCCAATAGATAAACTAATAGAATTACCTATAATACTTGCACGATAACCCACACCAACTAACTGTAATTTTTTAGTAAATCCGTCGGTAACACCTATAATCATATTATTTAAAAGAGCACGAGCAGTACCTGCTTGAGCCCAACCATTTACAAAACCATTATGTGGCTTAAAAGTTAATATATTATCTATATGCTGAACGTTTACAGCATGATTAATAATACGATTGAGTACTCCGTTTTTTCCTTTTACTAAAATTTCTTGACCTATAATTTTTATCTCTACACCGGTAGGAATAACGACAGGTGCTTTTGCAACACGAGACATTTTATCCTCCGATTAAGCTACGTAACAGATAATTTCTCCACCAAGACCAGCTCGTCGCGCTGCGCGATCAGTCATAACACCTTTAGAAGTAGAAACTACTGCGATACCTAAACCAGCCATAACTTTAGGTAATTTATCTTTCTTCTTATAAATGCGTAAACCTGGACGACTAACACGCTGAATACTTTCTACAACAGCTTTACCTTGAAAATATTTAAGAGTCAGTTCTAATGCAGGTTTAATTTCACCTGCAATTTTAAAATTTTGAATGTAGCCTTCTTCCTTTAATACATTGGCAATTGCCACTTTTAATTTCGAAGAAGGCATAGAGACCACAACTTTATTTGCGGCCTGACCGTTACGGATACGTGTTAACATATCCGCGATCGGATCTTGCATACTCATCTGTGTTACTCCCGTAACTCACATGGTGATAATTACCAACTAGCCTTTTTAAGACCCGGAATCTCACCACGCATTGCAGCTTCACGGACCTTCATACGACTCAACCCAAACTTCCTCAGAAAACCATGAGGACGACCTGTCTGTCGACAACGATTACGCTGACGTGAAGGACTGGAATCACGTGGTAGACTCTGTAGCTTGAGAATAGCATCCCAACGATCTTTATCGGATGCATTCACATTAGAAATAATTGACTTCAGTTCATCGCGTTTTGTACAGAACTTATCTGCTAATTTTACACGCTTAACTTCGCGTGCTTTCATAGATTGCTTAGCCATTAAGTAACCCTACCTTACTTACGAAAAGGAAAGTTAAAAGCAGTAAGTAAAGCACGGCCTTCATTATCAGATTTCGCAGTAGTGGTAATGGTAATATCCAAACCACGAACGAGATCAATTTTGTCGTAATCGATTTCTGGAAAAATAATTTGCTCACGAACACCTATACTATAATTACCATATCCATCAAAAGATTTAGCAGAAAAACCACGAAAATCTCTGATACGAGGGATTGCAATAGTAATTAGACGTTCAAAAAATTCCCACATACGTTCGCCACGCAAAGTTACTTTACAACCGATCGGATAGCCCTGACGGATTTTGAAGCCTGCAACTGATTTGCGTGCTTTAGTGATCAACGGTTTTTGACCGGAGATTGCTGCTAGGTCAAATACCGCATTATCTAGCAGTTTCTTGTCAGAGATCGCTTCACCAACACCCATATTCAGGGTAATCTTCTCGACCCGAGGGACTTGCATGACAGAATTATAGCCCAACTTTGTCATGAGTTTCTGGACTACTTCGTTTTTGTAGTAATCATGCAGTTTCGCCATCGCACTACTCCAAATTACTTAATAGTTTCGTTATTAGACTTAAAGAAACGGATTTTTTTACCATATTCAAATCTAAAACCTACACGATCAGCCTTACTAGTTACTGCATTAAAGATCGCAACGTTAGAAATCTGAATGGCAGCTTCTATTTTAACGATACCTCCAGGTTTATTTAATGCCGGAAGAGGTTTCTGATGTTTTTTAACTAAATTAATACCTTCAACAATAACCTTACCTGAAGATAAAACATTTTTTATCTTACCTCGTTTACCTTTATCTTTGCCAGTTAGAACGATAACTTCGTCGTTACGACGTATTTTTGTTGCCATTGTTCACTCCTTAAAGTACTTCTGGTGCCAAAGATATAATCTTCATAAATTTCTCAGTACGCAGCTCACGAGTTACAGGACCAAAAATACGTGTCCCTATAGGTAGCTCGTTATTATTATTTAAAATAACACATGCATTAACATCAAAGCGAATAACAGAACCATCAGGGCGACGTACACCTTTCTTAGTACGCACTATTACAGCCTTTAACACATCACCTTTTTTTACTTTACCACGAGGAATAGCTTCTTTAATTGTTATTTTAATAATATCTCCAATGTTTGCATATCGACGATGAGAGCCACCAAGAACCTTAATACACATTACACTACGTGCACCGGAGTTATCAGCAACATTCAACATTGTCTGTTCTTGGATCATTTTGATGCTCCACTAATGAGTATTGATTTATAACATATAACTCTAAATTATTAAATTTATCCTTAAAAGCGGAATATTATAACACTATTCAATATAAATAAGTAAAAAATGAAAGTTTTTTTAACTTGTTTTATACAGCATATGATCTATAGTATATTACAAGATTGTTTTCTCTACAATGCGAACTAAAGTCCAAGATTTAGTTTTAGATATCGGACGAGTTTCACGTATTTCTACTAAATCACCAATACAACATTCATTCTTTTCGTCATGAATATATAGTTTAGTCGTACGCTTAATAAACTTACCATAAACTGGGTGTTTCACAAATCGCTCGATAGCGACGACACTAGATTTTTGCATCTTATTACTAATAACACGGCCTTGCAGAGTTCGAATTTTATCTACCATTTATTTACGCCTTCTGCTTTTTTCTGTTAATAAAGTTTTAATACGTGCGATGTTATGACGAACTTTATTTAACAAGTGACTCGTTTGTGCTTTACCAGATACTACCTGCATACGTAAATTAAATTGTTCACGCAACAAGTTAATTAATTCTATTTTTAATTCTTCAATATTTTTTTTACGCAGCTCAGATACTTTCATTTACATTACCACTTTAGTTACAAATGTAGTTTTGATAGGTAGTTTTGCAGCTGCTAACTTAAATGCTTGACGAGCCTCTTCTTCAGGAACACCATCCATTTCATATAACACCTTACCAGGCTGAATTAAGGCAACCCAGTATTCGACATTACCCTTACCTTTTCCCATACGTACTTCTAGAGGTTTTTCAGTAATTGGTTTATCTGGAAATATACGGATCCAAATCTTACCTTGACGCTTAACTGCACGAGTCATAGCACGACGTGCTGCTTCTATCTGACGAGCACTTATACGACCACGATCCGTAGCCTTAAGGCCAAAAGTACCGAAGCTAACATCCGTTCCTCGAGCAAAACCACGATTGCGACCTTTATGCATTTTTCGAAATTTTGTACGTTTTGGTTGTAACATCAAGTACTCTCCTTGGTTTTACTTTTTACTTACGGTTTTTACGTTGTTGCTTTTTAGGTTGCGTAGCCAATTCTGGTTGTTCAATCACAGTCATACCACCTAAAATCTCACCTTTAAAGATCCATACTTTGACACCAATTACACCATAAGTCGTATGTGCTTCAGAAATATTATAATCAACATCAGCACGTAATGTATGTAATGGTACACGACCTTCACGATACCATTCACTACGTGCAATTTCAGCACCTCCTAAACGTCCACTTACTTCAACTTTAATTCCTTTAGCACCAAGACGGATAGCATTCTGTACAGCTCGTTTCATAGCACGACGAAACATTACTCGTCGTTCTAATTGTGAAGCGATACTATCAGCTACTAGTTTAGCATCTAGTTCCGGTTTACGAACTTCAGCAATATTAATCTGTGCAGGCACACCAGCTATGCTAGCTATTACTGTACGCATTTTTTCAACATCTTCGCCTTTTTTACCAATAACAATACCAGGACGAGCAGTATGAATGGTTACACGAATACTTTTAGCTGGACGTTCAATAACTATACGAGATATAAATGCTTTAATTAATTTTTTACTTAAAAATTGACGTACTTTAAAATCACTATCTAAATTAGCAGCAAATTCTTTAGTATTTGCAAACCAAGTTGAATTCCATGGTTTTACAATACCTAAACGAATACCGTTCGGATGCACTTTTTGACCCATTATAGTCTCCTATAAGTATCTTATTAATTAGATACAACCACAGTAATATGGCTAGTACGTTTTAAGATACTATCAGCACGCCCTTTTGCACGTGGCATAACGCGTTTTACGGTCGGACCTTCATCAATAAAAATTCTCGTAATTTTTAGTTCGTCTATATCAATACCATTATTGTGTTCAGCATTCGCAATGGCAGATTCTAATACTTTTTTAACTATTATAGTCGCTTTTTTATTAGTATATGTCAGAATATCTAGAGCCTGAGATACTCTTTTACCGCGAATCAAATTGGCAACAAGACGCACCTTTTGAGCAGAAGAAGGTGCGTGGCAATGTCGGGCAATAGTTTCCATCTCTTTCTCTATACTTATTTTAAATTATTTTTTTTTAGTTTTCTTATCAGCAGTATGACCGCGATAAGTACGTGTAGGTGAAAATTCACCTAATTTATGTCCAACCATTTCATCAGATACAAAAACAGGAATGTGCTGACGTCCGTTATGCACAGCAATAGTCAAACCAATCATATTAGGAAAAATAGTCGAACGACGAGACCAAGTACGTAGAGGTTTCTTATCCCCGTTTTTGACTGCTTTCTCTACTTTCTTAAGTAAATGTAAATCAATAAAAGGCCCTTTTTTGAGAGAACGTGGCATAACTTACCCTCTGTATTATTACTTAATTTACTTACTATAGCGACGTAGAATAAACTTATCAGTACGTTTATTACTACGTGTTTTTTTACCTTTAGTTTGAATACCCCATGGAGTTACTGGATGCTTACCAAAGTTACGACCTTCTCCACCACCATGAGGATGATCAACTGGATTCATAGCAGTACCACGCACAGTAGGACGAATACCACGCCATCGGCTTGCACCAGCTTTACCTAAAACACGTAACATATGTTCAGAATTACCTACTTCACCCAAAGTTGCACGGCAATTAGCTTCAACTTTACGCATTTCTCCCGAACGTAATCGAACTGTAACATAAGCACCTTCACGCGCTACAATCTGTATATAAGAACCAGCAGATCTTGCAATTTGACCGCCTTTACCTGGTTTCATTTCTACATTGTGTACAGTAGAACCTACTGGAATATTACGCATTGGTAAAGTATTGCCTACTTTAATAGCTGCATTACTACCAGATTGAATCTGATCACCAACTTTTAAATTTTTAGGAGCAAGAATATAACGACGTTCTCCGTCTTTATATAAAATTAATGCAATATTTGCAGAACGATTAGGATCGTATTCAAAACGTTCAATGATTGCTGGTATATCATCTTTAGTACGTTTAAAATCAATAAGACGATAAGATTGCTTATGTCCTCCGCCAATATGTCTAGTAGTAATATGCCCATGATTATTGCGGCCACCGGATTTGCTTTTTTTTTGTAATAGAGGAGCAAAAGGTTTGCCTTTATTTAATTCAAAATTAACTACCTTAATTAAGTGACGACGACCGGGAGATGTAGGTTTACATTTAATAATTGCCATCATTTTTCTCCTGTAACTTATTCAGCACTATTAATAAAATCCAGATGCTGTCCTTTTTTTAGGGTAACATAAGCTTTTTTCCAGTCACTAGAACGAGTAAAATACCGTTTGTGGCGTTTTATTTTACCTTTAACAATGAGCGTATTTACCTCTTTAACCTCTACTTCAAATAATTTTTTTACAGCAGCTAAAATCTCTTTTTTAGTCGCATTTTTTAAAACTTTAAAAACAATACTATTATTTTTCTCCATTGTACTAGAAGATTTTTCAGATACATGTGGTGCACATAGTATTTTAAGTAAACGTTCTTCCTTATTCATAAAAACATATCCTCAATTTGCTTGACGGCATCAGTCGTCATAATAACTTTATCAAATTTAATCAAGCTAATTGGATCAATTCTAGATACATCACACAAAGCAACTTTATAAAGATTACGTGTAGCCAAAAATAAATTTTTATCTATTTTATTAGTAATAATCATTACTTTGTCTAATTCCATACTTTTTAATTTTTCTACTAATAACTTTGTTTTAGGTGCTTCTATACATAATGAATGTACAACAATTAAACGTTGTTGCCGTACTAATTCAGATAAAATACTTTTCAACGCACCACGATACATTTTCTTATTCACTTTTTGTCTGTGGTCTTGCGGTCGTGCAGCAAATGTAACACTACCTGAACGCCAAATAGGGCTCTTAATAGAGCCTGAACGTGCTCGTCCAGTACCTTTTTGACGCCATGGCTTACGACCAGAACCAGTAACTTCAGCACGATTTTTTTGCGCGCGAGTACCTTGTCGCATACCTGCAGCATAAGCAATAACAACTTGGTGAACTAAAGCTTCATTAAAAACACAACCAAAAACATTTTCGGAAACATTTAACGTGCTTTGCGCGTCTTTTAGTACTAGTTCCATTGCTATTACCTTATAGCTTTTATAGCTGGTTTTACAATTACATCACTACCATTTGCACCTGGTACGGCACCTTTTACTAATAACAAACTACGATCAGTATTAATGCGTATTATTTCTAAGTTCTGTACAGTTACACGTTCTTTACCCATATGACCAGCCATTTTTTTACCTTTAAATACCTTTCCTGGTGTCTGATTTTGACCAATAGAACCAGGAACACGATGAGATAAAGAATTTCCATGTGTCACATCTTGAGTACGAAAATTCCAGCGTTTAACCGTTCCTGCAAAACCTTTACCTTTAGATATACTAGTTACATCTACTTTCTTCAAAGTAGAAAAGATCTCAACACTAATATTTTCACCTACAGTAAACTTCTTAGTAGTATTTTTAATACGAAATTCCCATAAACCACGACCAGCTTGAACAGCAGCTTTCGCATAGTGTCCTGCTTCTGGTTTACTTATATGACTTACCTTTTTATTACCTGTAGTCACTTGAATAGCCGCATAACCATCTTTATCTACTTTTTTTATTTGAGTAATTCGGTTGGATTCAACCTCTATTACTGTAACTGGAATAGAAATACCATCTTCTGTGAAGATACGAGTCATTCCTATTTTTTTACCGACTACACCAATCATTGTTTCAACCTCTCAATAGCTCGACGAGCAGATTAATCTAGACTAATCTGTACATCTACACCTGCAGCTAGATCTAAACGCATCAGAGCATCAACGGTTTTTTCAGTTGGATCAACGATGTCTACTAAACGCTTATGAGTACGTATTTCATATTGATCACGTGCATCTTTATTAACATGCGGAGAAATCAAAACAGTAAAATGCTCTTTACGAGTCGGTAATGGGATCGGACCACGAACTTGCGCACCAGTGCGCTTGGCAGTCTCCACGATCTCTGCGGTTGATTGATCTATCAAGCGATGATCAAACGCTTTAAGACGGATACGGATCCTTTGATTCTGCATGGATCAGAGCTCCAAACGTTTTATGAAAAGAAAAAACACTACACTTAATTAAGATATGGTGTAGTTGTTCAACATATAAATATAATTCCCAAAGGAGAGTTATGTTAGGTTATATATAATTCAATTTATCCTACATCTTTCGATTGTAATAAATTATGCTACAATAAAGCTAATGCATTATACTTCAATTTTTTCAGGAAGAAAAGTAAGATGATTTTCAACTATAATACTAACCTTTAAATAAAAACACTAATTTAGAAATTTTAATTCTACTTCAAGCGTATGATATTTTATTTATTATAAACTTAATAAAAATTACTTTAAATCTAGTAAATGCAATAAATCCTATATTAAAAAAATTGATAAACATATTAATCAATATATATAATTTTATAATATAAATATTTATTAAATTTTACAAGAAATGCTTATCTAATACTTGTGTTTAGTAAAAAAATAAATTTTATCATTATAAAATAATATTAATTATATAATAGTAAATTAACTAATAATAGTCAGTATTATTTATAAATAATTAAATTAAAAAAGTACTAGTGAATTTTAAAAGTAATATACTAAAATTCTTAATATAATCATAAGAAAATATATAATTCTTGTTTAATATTCTTTATTTATAAAACTTCTAATTTTCCTTAGAACAAAATACATTATATTTAATATTATTTCAAATATTTGATATTATATTACTAATTACTAATTAATTTAATATTATTAACATATTATTATCAATATGTTAAATATTATTTTTTTTATATAATTTACTATAACATACTTTGCATCATATCCATATAAATAAACATTTCATTAATATTTAAGTTAAATCAAATAAAAAAAGAGCACCTAAATGCTCCTTTTTTATTATACTTAAAATTCTCATTAGAAAATTTATAATATACTATCATTAAGCTATAACTTCAGCAACAATGCCGGCTCCAACAGTACGTCCACCTTCACGAATTGCAAAACGTAATCCTGCATCCATAGCAATTGGATGAATTAATTCAACAGTAATTTTAACATTATCACCAGGCATAACCATTTCAATCCCTGCTGGTAACTCAATATTACCAGTTACATCAGTTGTACGGAAATAAAATTGTGGACGATACCCTTTAAAAAATGGGGTATGACGACCACCTTCTTCTTTGGTTAAAACATATACTTCTGATATAAACTTAGTATGAGGTTTAATGGAACCAGGCTTAGCTAATACTTGACCACGTTGAATATCTTCTCGCTTAATACCACGGAGTAAAACTCCACAGTTTTCTCCTGCTTGTCCCTGATCAAGAAGTTTACGAAACATTTCTACTCCTGTACAAGTAGATTTAATAGTTGGTTTAATTCCTACAATTTCAACTTCATCTCCTACTTTAACTACTCCATTCTCTACACGACCAGTTACAACGGTACCACGTCCAGATATTGAAAATACATCTTCAATTGGTAATAAAAAAGGCTTATCGATTGTTCGGATTGGATCTGGAATGTAAGTATCTAAATAATTGGCTAACTCAGTAATTTTAGCTTCCCATTCAGGATCGCCTTCTAGTGCTTTTAACGCAGAACCACGAACTATAGGAGTATCATCACCTGGAAAGTCATATTGTGATAGTAAATCACGAACTTCCATTTCAACAAGCTCAAGTAGCTCTTCATCATCAACCATATCACATTTATTAAGAAAAACGATAATATACGGCACACCAACTTGACGACCTAATAAAATATGCTCACGAGTTTGTGGCATTGGACCATCAGTAGCTGCAACAACTAAAATTGCTCCATCCATTTGTGCAGCACCAGTAATCATATTTTTTATATAATCAGCATGACCAGGACAGTCAACGTGTGCATAATGCCTAATAGGAGTTTCGTATTCCACATGAGAAGTATTAATAGTTATACCACGTGCTTTTTCTTCTGGTGCATTATCGATTTGATCAAATGCACAAGGTTGACCTCCGTAAATTTTAGCTAGTACTGTAGTAATAGCAGCAGTTAAAGTAGTTTTACCGTGGTCAACATGACCAATAGTACCCACATTTACATGCAGTTTATTACGTTGGAATTGCTCTTTAGCCATGGCGGTAATCCTTACATTATGCTTTTTTATTACTTAAAAGCATTAGTTAATAATTTTATAAGCGTAGCTTTATTTGCCACGAGCTTCAATAATGGCCTGAGCAACGTTGTGCGGTGCATCATCGTACTTCAAAAATTCCATAGAATAAGAAGCACGACCTTTAGTCAAAGAACGCAATTGAGTTGCATATCCAAACATTTCAGATAAAGGAACTTCAGCATGTATTTGAACACCTGTAGTGTTAGATTCCTGACCTTTGAGCATACCGCGACGACGACTCAGGTCACCGATGACATCACCGGTATTCTCTTCCGGAGTCTCTACTTCAACCTTCATAATAGGTTCCAGTAAAACCGGATGTGCTTTTTTAAAGCCATTTTTAAAGGCGATAGAAGCTGCTAGTTTAAACGCTAGCTCAGAAGAGTCAACGTCATGATAAGAACCAAAGTGCAAACGTACTCCTAAATCCACTACTGGATAACCAGCTAACGGACCTGATTTTAACTGTTCCTGTATGCCTTTATCAACAACAGGGACATATTCTCCAGGAATCACACCACCTTTAATATCATTAATAAATTCATAACCATTAGGATTTGAACCTGGCTCTAATGGGTACATATCAATTACAACATGACCATATTGTCCACGCCCACCAGATTGCTTAATATATTTACCTTCAATATCTGTAACTTTAGAACGAATTGCTTCGCGATAAGCAACTTGTGGTTTTCCAACATTTGCTTCAACGTTAAACTCACGCTTCATACGATCAACTATAATATCAAGATGTAGTTCTCCCATACCAGCAATAATTGTTTGATTAGATTCATAATCTGTCCATACACGAAATGACGGATCTTCTTTAGCTAAACGATTTAAAGCTAATCCCATTTTTTCTTGATCAGCTTTAGTTTTTGGTTCAACAGCTATAGATATTACTGGTTCAGGAAATTCCATTCGTTCTAAAACAATTGGACTATTTGGATCACACAAAGTATCACCAGTAATTACATCTTTTAAACCAATGGCTGCGGCAATATCACCTGCACGTACTTCATTAATTTCTTCACGTTTGTTGGCATGCATTTGAACAATACGACCAAAGCGTTCACGTGAATCTTTTGCTGAATTTAGTACTATATCACCTGAATTTACTACGCCAGAATACACTCGAAAAAATGTTAAGTTACCGACAAATGGATCATTAGCAATTTTAAATGCCAAAGCAGAAAAAGGTTCGTTATCAGTTGCATGACGTTTAGCAGCGATATCTTGACCATCATTCGTAATTCCAGTAATCGCAGAAATATCAATTGGTGATGGTAAATATTCAATAACTGCATCTAGCATTGATTGAACTCCTTTATTTTTAAAAGCAGAACCACAAGTAACTAATATAATTTCATTATTCAATACACGTTGACGTAATGCCGATTTAATTTCTTTTTCAGTTAAATTGTCAGTAATTAAATATTTTTCCATTAGTTCTTCAGATGTTTCTGCTGCACATTCAATTAACTTTTGACGCCAATTTTCTGCTAATTTTAACATATGTATAGGGATATCTTCATACATGAAGGTAACACCTGAATCTTTTTCATTCCAACGAATAGCTTTCATTTTAATTAAATCAATAATACCAATGAAATTATCCTCAGCACCAATAGGCAATTGTAATGGAATGGGATTCGTATAAAGACGTTCTTTAATTTGATCTATAACTTTTAAAAAGTTTGCTCCCATACGATCCATTTTATTAATAAAAGCAATACGTGGAACTTTATATTTATTAGCTTGACGCCATACAGTTTCAGATTGGGGTTGTACGCCACCTACAGCACAGTAGACCATTACTGCACCGTCAAGTACTCGCATAGAACGTTCTACTTCGATGGTAAAATCAACATGTCCAGGAGTATCTATAATATTGATTCGATGAGATTCAAACTGATTAGCCATTCCTGACCAAAAAGTAGTGGTAGCTGCAGAAGTAATTGTAATTCCACGCTCTTGTTCCTGTGCCATCCAATCCATAGTTGCTGCACCATCATGTACTTCACCAATTTTATGGTTAACACCTGTATAAAACAAGATACGCTCAGTTGTAGTAGTTTTACCAGCATCAATATGTGCACTTATACCGATATTACGGTAGCGTGAAATAGGTGTTGTACGAGCCATTCTATTCCTCGTTTTTTTAGACGTTTAAGGATGATATATCCTTAACTAATAATTAATTTCTTATATATTTAGTCTAGTTAAACGCAGTAGATAAGTAGTATATTACCAACGGTAATGTGCAAATGCTTTATTAGCTTCTGCCATACGATGAACATCTTCACGTTTCTTAACTGCAGTACCTTTATTTGCTACAGCATCGGCAAGTTCATTTGCCAATCTTAATGCCATAGATTTATCACTACGTTTACGAGCAGTTTCTACAATCCAACGCATTGCTAAGGCATTACGACGAACAGGACGTACTTCAATTGGTACTTGGTAAGTAGAACCACCAACGCGACGTGATTTAACTTCTACAGTAGGACGTACATTTTCTAGTGCTAGTTCAAAAGCTTCAAGTTCACTTTTACCCGAACGTTGAGATAAGCTTTCAAGAGCAGAATAAACAATTGATTCAGCAATAGATTTTTTTCCACTTATCATTAAAATATTTATAAATTTAGTTAATAATTCTGATCTAAATTTAGGATCAGGTAAAATTTTACGCTGAGCAATAACGCGACGACGAGGCATGAAATACTCCATATATTATTTTGTATATTATTCTGTTATTAATTTAATATTGTAAATTAAATTAAAATATATGTCTTTGCTTATAGGCTTAGCGGAAAATTAACTTCAAGGTTAAACTTGTGGTTTTTTCACACCATATTTAGAACGAGATTGTTTACGTTCCTTTACACCTGAACAGTCTAGAGCACCACGAACAGTATGGTAACGTACACCCGGCAAGTCTTTAACACGTCCGCCACGAATTAGAATTACAGAATGTTCTTGAAGATTATGACCTTCACCACCAATGTATGAAGTAACTTCAAAACCATTTGTCAAACGAACACGACAAACTTTACGAAGTGCTGAATTCGGTTTTTTAGGAGTAGTAGTGTATACACGAGTACAAACACCACGCTTTTGAGGACAAGACTCTAATGCAGGTACATTACTCTTTATTGCCTTACGTACTCTTGGTTTTCGCACTAACTGGTTAACTGTTGCCATTCAATAGCTCCTAGATTACTGTTGCTTCCTAACATACAAAATACAATAGTATTTTATTATTTTATATTTGATAAAGATCAAAATCTTAAAGATGTGCTAACACAGTGTCAACAAATAACCTTTTCTTTTTTTGATTTAATTTATTACCAAGCTATTTGAGGTTGATATTTTACTGTCAATTCTACAAAACCAATATAATCTAACCAATTAACCTTTGTTGAAATTTCATTAGTTAGGCCGCGTGCTATGATATCCTCTTCTAATATCCAAAGATTAGCGGGTGAAGCGATTAGTTTTAATAACATTTGACTATTTTTTAAAGCAGCTATTACACCATCTTGCAATAACAACAAATTATCTTCTTTCTGTAAGAGCATTAATAAGCTATCAAAGTCGCATTGCCAAGGAGAATGTAGCAATGTATATAACATAATAAATTCTCAAATTAAAAAGAAATAATATGATGATAAGTTATAAGTTTTTTATATAACATAGATGTATACAAAATCGTGGTAGGTAAAATACGTTCTAAATTTAACTTCTGCCCACGTGTAAGTAAAGATTCTTTACATATAAAATATTGGGTTACATCACATAATGGAAGAAGGCTAAAGGTAGTAATATAATTACGTGCTAGAATAACTTCTGGTTGTTGATTATAATTAAGTTGTAGTACCCCATCGCCAATAAAAAATAAAGCTATTTCTTTATTAAATGCACTCATTGCTAATACAGCATCTAAACCTTCTTTACCAGAACTACTTCCATGTGGTGCTTTGTTGAATAAAAATGCTACTCGTTCCATTAAAATTGTACCAACCGATCGCAGTTAAGAATAGCTTTGGCTAACGTTCTTAATCCAGTTAATTTAAATCCAAATTGTAGATTGCTATCATTAAAATTTAAATGTAATGCTTCTTGAGAATTAATCACACCACGTCTTAATGCTGCTGCTATACAGATATTTAATATTACTCCATTTTCTTCGTACAACTGCTGCCATCCACGTACTATATCAACCTCATCAGTAGCTGGAAAAATAAATCTATTTCCATTTAATACACCATCACGATAAAAAAAAATACTTTCTAGTTTATGTTCTAATTTCAATAATGTTCGCGCAAATAACAGCGCACTACTTGAATTTTGTGTACCGTAAGCTGATCCTGTAACTAGTAAAGTATAGCGCATTAGTAATTATGTCCTGTACAATAAATACTTTATACTAGATTTTAAATAATTTAAATATATCAATATCATTAGTTAATCAAATAAAATTCTTTGAAATTAGAATTTGTACTGTGCAATCATTAAGTAATTAATCTGAAATATCTTCAATAGAAAAACTATTTTTTTAGTCAAATTAGTATTTGATTCATGTATAGTATACTACTAATTAAATATATTATCTTCAACATAAAAAGTCATAATTTACTATTAAACTGTATTATATATTTTTATAAGTATCAATTTTTGCATAATATAACAAATTACTTTCTGTATTTACCTTAATCAAGAATTATATAGTAATTGATTTACTAATCACATTAATTTAATAATTCATTATATATAGTAATTTAATTAAAACTAATCAAAATTTAATTTAACGCACTATAATTATACTATAGTATATAGTATATAGTATTACATATAATTATTAAATTGTACTTGAAATCTATTAAGAAAAATAATTCAGTATATAATACCAATTACTTCTTAAATAAGAACATAAAATAATTAGTATTTATATCATATCCAATTCTTATTTTATTAAGAAAAGAATCTTTCTAATGATGAACAACATCATACTTTTATTATGTTTATATTTATTTAAAATAAAAGATTTACCATTAAGTAATAAACATAAATTTATGTGTATAGAAAATTTTATTTATATAAAAATGCTTTTTAAGCATTTTATTCAAAATATAAAATAATATAATAAATATATTTTTTACTAATTATCCCAACTATTAATTTGATGTCTTTCGTGTTGCATTTCACGCTGAAAAATATCCTCAAGTTCTCGACGGGCTTCACGTAGATGAAAAATTTGAGTATTATCATTGTGATTTGGCATTAATTCTCGCAGCATTCTCATATCTAAACGTCGAAAATGATATTGCGCACGTTGTGCCTGATAAGGATGCATACCAAGAGAAACTAATGTTTTTTTTCCTAACTCTAATGCACTATAGAAAGTTTCACGTGAAAACAATACTCCAGCTTGCAAAAGCTCATGAGCTTCAACTCGGCCACGCGCTCTTGCCATAATTTCCAACTGTGGAAAGTATTTTTGACATATGTGCACAATATTCATAGAATCTTTAAGATCATTACAAGTAATAACGATAGATTGTGCTGTTAATGCTCCAGCGGCACGTAATAACTCTAAATCAGTCGCATCGCCATAGTAAACTTTATAACCATATTTACGCATTAAACTAACTGTAGAAATGTTACGTTCTAATACAGTAATAAGTTTGTTATTGGCCATCAATAAACGACCAACAATTTGACCAAATCTTCCAAAACCAACTACTATAACTTGAGGATTATCATTTTTAACAAAAGGTTTTTCAGTATCTTTTTCAAATTCATTAAAATGATGTGTAAGAATTACATTGACTATCTTCATTAATAACGGAGTAGTCATCATTGAAATTGTTACTATTACTAATAGTATAGATAATTGATCAATAGAAAAAAGTTTTTCTGAGGAAGAGCTTGAGAAAAGTACAAAAGCAAATTCACCACTTTGACTTAGAATGCCAGAAAACTGTAAGCATTCGGAGTTACGTAATTTATAAGTTTTACCTAAAATATAAAGAACTAAAATTTTTACTATAACTAAGATAACTACACATATCAAAATTTCAATCAAATAAATATAAAGAACTCCTAAATTTAGTGCCATACCAACAGAAATAAAAAATAATCCAAGTAGTAAACCCTTAAATGGATCAATTGAAACTTCAAGTTCATGACGATATTCACTATCTGCTAAGAGGATACCAGCTATAAAAGTACCTAGAGCCATTGATAAACCTAACTCATTCATTAACAAAGCTGCTCCTAGAACTAAAAGTAAAGATGCGGCAGTAAAAACCTCTCGTACACCAGCAGCTGCAATAAAACGAAAAATTGGACGAAGCAGATAGTGCCCTCCAAAAAGCACACTAATAAAGGCTAGTATTTTCATGCTCACCGGCAGCCAATCTAATTTACTGATATTATCACCAGCTAATAATGGTAATAATGCTAACAGTGGAATAACGGATAGATCTTGAAATAATAATATTGAAAACCCTATCTTACCTACTTCGTTGCGATTTATTCCTTTATCTCGCATTAATTGTAAGGCCATAGCAGTAGATGACATTGCTAAACTAATAGCACTAACTACTGCCGCTTTCCAATTAAAATCAGTAATCCAAAGTATTAGAATGTATAGAATAATTGCTGAAATAAACAATTGTGCAGCACCTATACCGAAAATTGATCGTTTTAAAGTCCACAATTTAGCTGGATTTAATTCCAATCCAATAATAAACATTAGGAATACAACCCCAAGTTCTGAAAAATTTAGAATATCTTCGACATCACTAATTAAACCTACTCCCCAAGGACCAATTGCAAGTCCAGCTATTAAATAACCTAGTACAGGACCTATTCCCATACGAGCTACAAGAGGAACTATTAATACAGCAGCAAGTAAATATATAATACCTACTATAAATAAAGTTTGTCCTTCCATTACTCATCTTCCTTTAACAGCGGAGATGCTAACCATTCAGAATAAATACGTATAAAGTTATTTATAATTTTAGATTTTTGACGGCGTGCACAATAAATTACCATGGGATTTATCCAACGCATACGACACATTTTAGCAGTTAGTTCAAAAGGACGCAGGATATCCTTCATAGGATAGTTATTGAATCCATCAAGATCATAGGCATTTTCTGGTTCACCAGTAGTAATAATACTACGCCAATATTTACCTTTTAGTGCATTATCATCGCCACTAGCAAATCCTCGTGATAGTACTCTATCTAACCATTCTTTTAATAATGAAGGACAGCTATAAGTGTAAAGAGGATGTTGGAATACTATGATTTGATGATTACGTAATTGTTGTTGTTCATGATAAATATTAATAAAAAAATCTGGATAATGAGCATATAAATCATGTATTGTAACATGTTGAAATTTCATGACTGAATTTAATAAAAGTTTATTAACAATTGAATCTTGTGATTCTGGATGGGCATAAAGCAGCAATACTTTTACTGGCTGCGACATAATATCATTACCCTCCTTTCGAATCATCTATGACATCCGCTAAATAATCGATATAAATAGTCCTCATAATAATTATGTATATAAAATACTCTATAGGTATAGTATATAGGTTATTATTAAATGCATATGATATTTAGTAACAGATAATTATTGTGATTAATATCAACATGTAAAAATATTGATTTTTCAATTATTAAGTCATATATTTACATATATTATTTAAATCATTGAATTTCGAATTCAATGATTTAAATAATATATTGATTTAATCATAAGCATGTAAATTACTACTGTAAACTTAAAATTTAATATTTTATATCTAATGATGTATCGTAATGATTTATTTTAATGTTCAAAAACTAAAAATATATTCATCAAAAAGGTATATCACCTAATACCGTAGCGCGGTGCATCACTCGACGTGACGGATAATAATCAGCATTAGCATAATGTTGTGTTATACGATTATCCCAAATCGCTATATCATTCTCATTCCAACGCCAGCGTATTTGAAACTCTGGTTTAGTAATATGCGAAAATAAAAAACTAAGTAAAGCATCGCTTTCTTTTTCATTTAATCCGACTAAACGTGTTGTAAATCCTTCATTAATAAAAATAGCTTTACGTTTATTTATTGGATGAGTACGCACTACAGGATGTTGAATAGGAGGATATTTTTCTACTGCTTGTTGCCATTTTTTATATTCTTCTTCTGTTTTACAATATTTAAATTCTTGAAATGATTTTTTAAAATCATGCTCTGATCTTAATTGATTTAATAATGTTTTTAATGGTTCAGATAAAGCTTCATATGCTGCAATACAACTAGCCCACAAAGTATCACCGCCTGTTTCTGGAACTAACTTTGAAGATAAGATTGCAATAGCTGGTGGTGTATTAATAAAAGTTACATCAGTATGCCAATTATCATTATCAGGTGGATTATCATTATTAGTATCTAATACTATAATTTCTTTAACTCCTTTTGCATGAGGATAAATCGGATGAATATGTAAATTGCCAAAACGAATTGCTAATGCATAGTGCTGTTCTGGAGTTATTACTTGATTTCGTAAAAATAGAACTTGATATTGTAACAATCCTTGATTCAGTTGTTCAAATTGATCGTCACTCAACGGACGATTGATATAAACATTATGAACTTGTGCACCTATGTATGGGCTAAGAGGAGTAAAAAAAATATGTTCTTTCATGACACTCTCCATTTAGTATATTTATTTAAAATACAAATTAGTATATTTATTTAAAATACAAAATATTAATTTTTTAAGATTGATAAGTACTAGTAATATAGTGCAAAGAATCATCTGTTTTTTTATATATTTTTCAAATAGTATGAAAATTTATCGGTTATTAGACGTATTTAAAAAAATTAAGCTAAGAGTGGAATAAATGTATTTTTACATTTAGAAAATTATTATAATTATTTGGTAATTATAATTTAATTTAATGAAAAATATAATTTTTAAATCTAAGCTAATAATGTTTAAATAAAAATAAAAATAAAAATGTAATTTGCTATTATATCTTAAATAATAATTTAATTATTGAATATAAAAGTAATTTTTTCATTCAGTTAATTATTTTAATCAATTATTATCAAACAACAAAAAAATAAGCATCAAGAAGCTATTAAATTTAAAGAATATTGTTTTCATCTAATAATCTTATGTTTATCTAAACTCAGAATAAATTATTACTAAAAAATGTTTTTAGATAAAAGAATATTAAATTTTTTCTAATAATAAGATGTTATCTACTTATAGAAAATAATATTTATATAAAATAAAAGTTTTTTAAACTAAATGATTAAAAGATGGATATCTTTTAATCGAAATAAGTATTTTATTTAATTAAATATTTTATTACATAAAAAAGTAATATATAAAAATTAATGATTAGATATATTGAAATAAATTTATGTCTATATTATTATAGATAAATCATTATTAAAGAATTTTAAAAATGTATTTAGATACTAAAAATATAGATTTTAGGGATAAATAAAATTAGTTAAACATTAATGGTTTAGATTTATTTATCTATAATATATTTTCAGTTAAAGTTATTGATAAGATCAATACAACTAAAATAAAATAAGAGCTATTCTAGCATAAACCATATAAATTAATACTAAAGATATTAATTATAAAACATAATTATATTATTTTTAATGTTATATGTTTGCATATATAATGCAATTATGGTCAAGCTTTACAAAGAGAATTATTAAGTGAGTTACCTAGGCATATAATGATTATTGGTATCAATTTTATTGATTATAAAAACATTCATTAATCTTATTTGTTGTAAATTTTAAATCAAATAAAATGTAGATAATGTAGAAAAGATAGTTTCTACAAATATATTTATATACTTAATTTAAAATAAATATAGTAGTAAATATATAAAACATGTAAGATAGATAGAGATATTAATTATTTTAGTTTAATATCTAATAATTTTTAATCATTAAGTATATAGAACACATAGACTTACTAGTAGTAATTATATACTATAAGTTATTAAATTTAGAGTAGCTTTAAAAGCTAATTTATGATATTATTAAAATAATAAATTTATGAAAAACAATAACATAATTCATTAAATTACATGTATGCGCTCTATAAAGATTATATTAATTACATTCAGTTTTTTAATATATTTAAACTTTCAACATGTTCCTAACTATTAATATTTTTAATTCTTTCGCTAAACAGGAAATCCTCATCATCTTTCGATAAAATTTTAATCGTTAATTTTGTGGATTATAAAATATTTAGAGTACAAGTGGTATGTTAAGTTTAACTATGATACTTATCATAATAGAGTTAGTATAAAAAGAAAAAAATAAATAATTTAAAAACTAAAAGATAAATATTATTTTATATATATAATATCCTGTACTAAAAAGTAATATTTATAATTTAAATAATTATTTATATATTAGAAGATATTTTATTATTAATAATAAATATTTTAATTTTAAATTATTACCTAGTTAATAGTTATAAACAAAAAAAAAATATATTTCTTCTAAATTAATATGGGAATTTATTCCTATATTTTTATATAATTATCAGATAACAGAGGATAATAGCGAATGGTTCTCGGCAAACCACAAATAGACCCTACCCTTGAATGGTTCATGTCCCATTGCCATATTCACAAATATCCATCTAAAAGTACGCTCATCCATCAAGGTGAGAAAGCGGAAACACTTTACTATATTGTGAAAGGTACTGTTGCAGTACTAATCAAAGATGAAGAAGGGAAAGAGATGATTCTTTCTTATCTCAACCAAGGAGATTTTATAGGAGAACTAGGATTATTTGAAGACGATCAAGCACGTAGTGCTTGGGTACGTGCCAAAAATCCATGTGAAGTTGCTGAAATTTCTTATAGAAAATTTCTTCAACTTATTCAAGTAAACCCTGATATTTTAATGCGTTTATCATCACAGATGGCACGTCGTCTACAGGTAACTTCAGAAAAAGTAGGTAATCTTGCTTTTCTTGATGTGACTGGTCGCATTGCACAGACTTTGCTTAATTTAGCAAAACAACCAGATGCTATGACTCATCCGGATGGAATGCAAATTAGAATTACTCGTCAAGAAATTGGCCAAATTGTTGGTTGTTCACGTGAAACAGTTGGTCGCATCCTTAAAATGCTAGAAGATCAAAATTTGATATCTGCTCATGGTAAAACCATAGTAGTATATGGAACTCGCTAATTTTCTTTTATCTACAGCGTGATGGTGGCATCGCGCTATTTTATTCATTTAATAATTAATAGTAGTTTATATTGTTTAAATATTCATTTAAAAATCAAAAGTTTTTTATACAGAAAAACATTAATTTATAAGATAATAAATATCTTAATAGTTATGTTTTTATAAAATTAGCTAATAATTGATATCCTTGCTCAGTTAAAATACTTTCTGGATGAAACTGTATACCTTCTAAAGGTATGTTTCGATGGCGAAATCCCATAATTTCATCATAATTACCCTGTTTGTTTAAACTCCAAGCTGTAATTTCAAATTCAGCTGGTAATGTATCATGTGCTACTATCAGAGAATGATATCGTGTTACCTTAAGAAAGTTTTTTAAATTTCGAAATACGCCTTTTTCACTATGAAAAATTGTTGATATTTTTCCATGCATTACTTTACGGGAACGGACTATATGTGCACCGTATGCATAAGCAATTGCTTGATGTCCAAGACATACTCCTAAAATAGGTATTAAACCTGAAAAATGTCTTATTGCATTGACTGAAATACCAGAAGTATTTGGTGAACATGGACCAGGAGAAATAACTAAATGTGTTAAAGGTAATGATTCTATCTCAGCAATGGTAATAGCATCATTACGTACTACAATTACCTTCATTCCTAATTCACGAAAATATTGATAAAGATTCCAAGTAAAAGAATCGTAATTATCTATTAATAATAACATTAAATTTTCTTTATCTACTTAAATTAATTAACTTTTTGATGTATTAATTATTATTGAAATATAATTATAAGATATTCTTAATTTTAAAAAATTGAATAATTAAGAATGATGTTATTCTAAATTAAAGAATAATTTAATAATTATCTTTAATAAAGGTAATAGAATAAACAAATAATATTTAAAGTAAAAATAAAAGTTACATGCATTCATTAATATAAAACTAAACCAACTGCATCATAAACTTTTTTTAATGTTTTTTGTGCATGAACACGCGCTTTTAAAGCACCAGAATGTATAACTTCATTCAAGAAATTTTCATCATTACGAAAATAATAATAATGCTTTTGTAGTTCATTTAACATATTAGAAACTGTATCAGCCACTACTTCCTTAAAATATCCATATAATTTACCTTCAAACTCATGCTCTAATTCCATAATACTTTTATCTGTGATACAAGAAAGAATATCTAGTAGATTAGATATTCCTGCTTTTTCTATAGTATTGTAGCGTATTACTGCAGGATTATCGGAATCAGTTGTAGCACGTTTGATTTTTTTAATTACTGTTGTAGTATTTTCAAGTAATCCAATCACATTATTACGATTTTTATCCGACTTAGACATTTTTTTTGTAGGTTCAAGTAATGACATGATACGTGTACCAAATTCTGGAATAAAAGGTTCAGGTATTTTAAATATATTATTACCATATAACGCATTAAAACGTTGAGCGATATTACGGATAAATTCTAAATGCTGTTTCTGATCTTCTCCAACTGGTACTTGACTAGTCTGATATAATAAAATATCTGCTGCCATCATAATTGGATAATTAAACAAACCTACATTAACGTTTTTTTTATAACGCATAGCTTTATCTTTAAACTGAGTCATACGATTCAGTTCTCCGAAATATGCATAGCAATTTAGTAACCAACTTAACTCTGCATGTTCAGGAACATGCGATTGTACAAAAATAATACTCTTATCAGGATTAACTCCACATGCAAGGTAAATAGCTAAAGTATCCAAAGTTGCTTTACGTAATAATATTGGATTCTGGCGTACAGTAACAGCATGTAGATCGACAATACAGTAAATACAATGAAAATTGTGTTGCATTTTTACCCATTGACGTAATGCACCTATATAATTCCCAATAGTTAATTCACCAGAAGGTTGGATACCGCTAAAAACGATATTTTTATCCATATTTTATCCTGATAATAGAAATATTAAATTTAATAGATGTGAATAAAAATCCATTAATAAACAGAAAATTCATTTTTTATTTTTTAAAAAATATTTTAATGAAATGCATTGTTTGTTTTTTTTAATTCTAATCTCATTTTATTGATAACTTCTTCATAATTTCGATGATTAAAAATTGCTGAACCAACAACAAACATATCTGCACCAGCTGTCGCTACTTGATTTATATTGTTAATATTTATACCTCCATCTACTCCAAGACGTATGTTATATCCTTTATTATCTATCAAGCAACGTACTTGAAATAGCTTATCTATTGTATTTGGAATAAAAGGTTGACCACAAAACCCTGGATTAACTGACATTATTAGGATGAGGTCTATCGAATTGATTGTATAATCAAGATAATGAAGTGAAGTACATGGATTAAAGGCTAATCCAGCTTTACATCCATGTTCTTTAATTACTTTTAAAGTACGACTTATATTATTACTTGCTTCAGGATGAAAAGAAATAAAACTAGCGCCAGCTTTAGCAAATTCTGGTATTAATGCATCTACTGGCTGTATCATTAAATGTACATCGATAGGTGCAGTAATACCGTATGCACGTAAAGATTTTAATAGCATTGGCCCCATACTTAAATTAGGAACATAATGATTATCCATGACATCAAAATGAATAATATTACCTCCTGCGGCTAATACTTTTGTAGTTTCTTCTCCTAACCGAGCAAAATCAGCTGCAAGAATTGAAGGTGCCAACAAAAAATTTTTCATCCAAATTTCCTAAGCTTTAAATACTAATATAGTATATAATTTATCTAAAAAGTGCCAATAATTCATTAACTTGAATTCTACTACTTATATTCCTACTAATAGAACGTCTCGCTTTTACTACATGTAAATGAGCGTGTTTATACCACTTTCGTGTTAATAGAGTATCATGATTAGAAATTAGTAATGGTATATTATTCTCGTTTGATAGTTTATTAGCTAATTCTGCTAAATGAAGTTGTTCTTGTAAACTAAATCTATTAGTATGATAAGTAGTAAATTTTGCTGTGCTAGATAATGGGGTATATGGTGGATCACAATATATAACTGATCCTTTATATGCACGGGTTAAGGTAATATCGTACGATTCACATACAAATGTTGCTTTTTGTGCTCGTTCAGCAAAATATAGTAATTCAGCTTCAGGGAAATAAGGTTTATTATAATAACCAAAAGGTACGTTAAACTCGCCTCGTAAGTTATAACGGCATAAACCATTATACCCATGTCGGTTTAAATAAAGGAATAAAACAGCACGATAATATGCATCGTTACTAGCATTAAAGGCTGTGCGAAGTGCATAGTAAATTGCTGCTGTATTGCCGTTATTAGTAAACAACTGACTAGCATCTTCAATGAATGATATCGTACGCATTTTAACGATATTATAAAGATTGATCAAGTCACCATTGATATCTGCTAAATGATAACGATCATAATCAATATTAAGAAATACAGAACCAGCACCTACAAACGGTTCGATAAGACAGTCACCTTTTGGTAAATAACGACGAATATCGTCAAGCAGTTGATATTTTCCTCCAGCCCATTTTAAAAAAGCTCGGGTTTTCTTCATTCTATATATAAATAATAATAAAATTAATTATTAATACATACCCTTATTTATTTTTATTAATTAAAGATTAAAGATAGTTAATTCTAGGAAATATTAATTTGTCTTTTAATTTATTTAAAACTAATTTAATCAATACTTTAATGATAAATTAATATAACTTTCTCAAGTATGAATAATAATATAAAATTAACAATTATAACAATCAGTAATTCCTGCTAATATCGTATCATTCATTATATTTGTATACACTTTAGCATATCCAATTTTTACGGGTAATACTAATCTTAACTTACCTGCAAGTACTTTTTTATCACGAGCAATGTATGGTAAATAATCTTCAGGTTTCATACTATATGGTCCATATATTGGTAATCCAACTCGATGTAAAAGATCGATAATACGATTTGTATAGCAGGTATTAAATTGTCCAAGGCGTTCAGAGATACGACATGCTATTACAATCCCTACAGATACAGCTTCACCGTGGAGCCAATTTCCGTATCCCATATAAGTTTCAATAGCATGACCGAAAGTATGTCCTAAATTAAGTAATGCTCTTATTCCACTTTCTAATTCATCAGCTGCTACTAATTTTGCTTTGATTTCACAACATCGACGAATACAATAGACTATTGCATTATTATCGCGAGCTAACAATGTATCGACATTTTGTTCTAGCCATTCGAAGAATTCATTATCAAAAATAATTGCATATTTAATTACTTCTGCTAAACCTGATACTAATTCACGTAAAGGTAGAGTATTTAAACAATTTATATCTATTACTACAGATACAGGTTGATAAAAAGCTCCTATCATATTTTTACCAAGTAAATGATTAATAGCAGTTTTACCACCTACAGAAGCGTCAACTTGAGATAAAAGAGTAGTAGGTACTTGAATAAACCTTACACCTCTTTGATAAGTAGCAGCAATAAATCCTGTTAAATCACCAATTACTCCACCACCTAGTGCAATAAGTGTAGTATCACGACTATGATTTTTTTGTAATAACATTGTAAATACTTTATCTGCCATCGATAATGTTTTATATTGTTCGCCATCTGGCAAAATGATTTTTTGTATATTTACATTTTCACTCATCAATAATGTTAATAATGTGTCCAAATATAAGGAGGCCAATGTCTGGTTAGTAACCAGCATAGCATTATCACCTGCTTTTAATGGCCAAAAAGAAGCCATATCTTTAAATAATCCAGCATCTATCGTAATAGGATAACTACGATTACCCAGTGAAACAATAATCCGATCCATGATAACTGATACCTATAGCGAAATTCTGAAGCAACTGGATATTATTTTTTTTCCAGCATATTAATAATCTGATTTACAACAGATTTTACACTTTTATCGTCAGTGCAAATAGTAATATCAGCTATTTCCTTGTAAAGATAATTCCTTTCTTTTGCTAATTTTTCTAAAACTTCTTTTGGCGGAGCATCTACTTGTAATAATGGACGTTTTTTATCACGCTGTGTTCGAATAAGTTGTTTATCGATAGTAGTTTCAAGATAAATAACTACTCCACGTGCAGAAAGACGGTTACGGGTTTCACGGGATTTAATAGAACCGCCGCCTGTAGCCAATATAATGCCTTGTTTATCTGTCAGTTCATTAATAATCTTTTCTTCACGATCTCTAAACCCTGATTCACCTTCTACATCGAATACCCACCCTACATCTGCTCCAGTACGTCGCTCAATTTCGTAATCGGAGTCAAAAAAATCCATATTTAGTTGCTGAGCTAACTGACGACCTATAGTGCTTTTACCAGCACCCATCGGTCCAACCAGAAAGATATTGCGTTTTTCTGCCATTTTATCGATATTATTAAAAGTTTTGTTGATGATACCCCGCAAACAGAATTTTACTGGCGGGAGACGAACTAAGATATCATTCTTTATAAGATTGAGATAAAAGTTACTTCAGTAATTCACTAATTGAGCACTGAATATATTTTTATTAACCTAATTTTCTTAATTTCATATACAAGATCATTTTATAATTAACAATTTTTCTTCCACGAAAGAAAAGATCCTTTTATAGTTTATTTAGAAAACAAATTTATTTCTAACTATCGTTAGAATCGTATTTACTTTTTTTGCAATTAAGTTTTATGCTAATTTTACTTTTTCGTCAATATACTTGATATTCAGATAATAAATTTTCTACTTTAATTTAGTAAAATTAAAAATAGATATAAGTTTTACCATAATAAAATATGTTTTTAGCTATCAATTTTGATTTTCAGTATGTCTTAAAGTATTGTTATGCATTTTAATCCTTATTTAACTTTAATGCATCATTTATTTGGACTGATATCAAAGTATATTTATAACTTATATTTTAAATGCAATTTTTATATAAAATAATTATTATTAACTATAACTTACTATAATTTAATTTTGTATATTACCTAACAAACTCATAAATATTAATAAAAATATATAAACTTAAGTTAATATTAATTAATATATATTTGTGTTATTAATTTTTTTATAAAATCTAAAGATAAAGATATAGAAAAAATAAAATCAAAATTTGCTTTATGAAATACATTAAAAAACTTAATTTTTATTTATTTATTTATTTATTTATTTATTTATTATATTTATATTTATATTTATATTTATATTTATATCTTAATATAAATCGATATTATAATATTCTAAAGATTTAAATATATAAAATATAAATAAAAACAAATTTATAATATATGCTATAAGCATATAATTATTCATAAAATAAGCAGATAATAAAAAAATAATAGTATTTATTAATAATTAATTAATAATTTAAACGACCTTGACTTACTAGCCATTCACGTACCATAAATAATGCACTAACATTTCGTGCTTCTCGAAAATCAGGTTTGTTTAATAATTCTAGTAAATTATCTAATGGCCATCGATATATAATTAGTGGTTCTGGTTCATCTCCTTGTAACTTTCTTTCATAAAGACCTTCTGCTACAACAATAGTCATTCTATGAGAAAAATAAGAAGGAGCCATAGTAAGTTTACCTAAAACTTCAATTCTAGCTGCACCAAAACCAACTTCTTCTTTAAGTTCTCTATCTGCTGCTTCAAATGCGTTTTCGCCAAAATCAATTCGTCCTTTTGGGAAGGTTAATTGATAACTGTCTAAACCAACTGCATACTCTTGAATAAGAATTAAATTATATCCAAGAATAGGTACGATCATTACAGCTTCATGATCGCACGGTTTCATACGTTCATAGATTCTTCGTACACCATTACTAAATGTAAGATCTACTGCTTCGATTGTAAATAACTGAGAACAAGCTACTACTTCCACATTTATTATGTTAGGTTTTTCTAAGGATTTTTTCATAGTAGTCTCAAACTTAATATAACCGTATGATACTATAAAATAGTTAACTTAAATATTAGAAATATATATAAAAACATGAACTAATATTCCATGTAACATACTTATATTAAGTAAAATATTTACTTATCAATATTAAATATATTTTTTATTTAAAATTAAATCTTTCATAATAAAACAGTCTTAAATGCTAAATATTACAATATGATCATATATTATATATCAATTAGTGAATTATGCATGTATTGAATAAATAAAAAAATTAGATTGCTTAACTAAGCAATCTATCTTTAGATTAAAAATTAAATAGTATAACTAATACATTAGTATATTAAAATGATTTATAAAATTTATATAAATATATATAGCCCATATATAGATTTTAATTATAATGAGAATCTATATATATAAATTAGCAATTAAAATCGTAATTAATTTTTATTTTTAAAATAAAATTAAGTATCTACATGTACTAACTATACTTATACCAATAATATAATCTTTGTACTAAAAATACACTAAAAACTTTAGTAATAAGTTTAATTAGATTAAATTTTTTAATTTACTGGTTTAATTTTAAAAAATTAATATTTAAAAATTTTTAATCTAAAATGAATTTATTATATATCTATATAATATAATATAATATTTATATTATATAGATATATAATTATCTAGGTATTCTATATAGATTTAATAAAATCAAGAATATATCGACAAAATATTTCTGGATGTGAAATAAATGGTGCATGTGTTGTCTTATCCATAACTATAGATGATGAAGTAGGAAGATAAGTGTCTAATTCATTGCATATTTTTCTTGGAACTAACACATCTAAAGATCCATATATACGTAAAAATGGTATAGTGATTTTAGGTAAATATGGACGTAGATCTGTATTTTTTAAAATTTTTAAACCACTTTCTAATACTTCTACAGTTGATATAGGTTGCGCAAATATTAAATCTTTTATTTTATAAATATCTTTACGTGTATTTTTAGCTCCCATAACTTGTAACATTAAGAATCGTTCAATAGTACTATGAAAATTATTGGCTAACTGTTTCTGCAAAACTTGTAATGTAATGGGCTTAATACCAGGCCAATTATCCCGAGCAGTAAAACAAGGAGAAGAAGCTACGCTTATTAAGGCACTGATAGATTGTGGATTAGTCAAAGCTATCTGAGTGGCTACTAAACCACCAAGTGACCATCCTAATAATATTGTTCTTGATGGTAAATATGGTAGTAAAATTTGTGCCATTTCTGGTAAAGTTAGGGGTCCAAATTTTTTACTACGGCTAAATCCTGGTAGATCTAATAAATGTAATCGTAAGTGTAAGGAAAGTTTAGCAACAATAATTTGCCATATTTCAGCATTTAAACCCCAACCATGTAATAACATAAGATTATGATTGCCTTTGCCTACACTATAATAATATAAAGAACTCATTCTTTGATATTCTTAAAGAAATAAAAAAATATAAATTTTTATAGATATAAAACTATAAATATTTTATTTATAAAATTATAGATATAAATAATCTAGTATCTAAAGTATACTAGATGGATTTATGGAGTATTAATAAAAAATTATTATATTTATTAAATTTAAGATTTACCTTATTTTTTAATATAGAATTAAATTCTCATTTTATTAAGATAACATAGTCTTGCATCGTATTTTTTAGAAAAATTGAGTAATTAATATGATTAAAATAACTAATTCTGCGCAAGATCACTTTAAAAAACTATTAGAAAAACAAGAATACGGAACACAAATTAGAGTATTTGTTATTAATCCAAATACACCAAATGCTGAATGTGGTGTATCATATTGTCCATTAGATGCTATTGAAGATACTGATACTGAATTTAAATTTGAAAAATTCTCAGTATATATTGATAATTTTAGTATACCATATCTTAAAGGAGCTGAAATTGATTTAATTTTTGATGATCTTGGATCAACTTTAACATTAAAAGCACCAAAAGCTAAGTTAAATAAAGTTCCTGATAATGCTCCTTTAATTGAGCGCGTAGAATATCTTCTAAAAGTACAAATTAATCCACAACTAGCTGGTCATGGTGGAAAAGTATCCTTAATAGAAATTACAGATGATGGTTATGCTGTCGTACAATTTAGTGGAGGATGTAATGGTTGTTCAATGATTAGTATTACATTAAAAGATGGCATTGAAAAAGAACTTCTTACGGCTTTCCCAGAATTAAAAGGTGTCCGTGACATCACAAACCATAATCATAATGAACACTCTTATTATTAAGAAATAAAAAATAAAATAAATCTAGAGTATTAGTTTAATACTTTAATATCTAATTCATGAGAATTATTGATATATATTAATCACATTAATAATGTTTTTTATTTTTAAATCTTTATAGTTTATTTTAATTATAAGCCAGTATTTTCTCTAATGTATCTACGTGCTTTAACAGCATGTTCAAATGGATTAGCGAATTCTGGATCTTGTTCTGCTTCTACAACTAACCATCCTTTATAATTATTTTCATTTAAAATATTAAAAATTACTTTAAAATCAATTACACCATCGCCTGGAACGGCAAAAGTACCTTTTCTGACACCTTCAAGAAAGGATAGAGATTTCTCACGCACTTCTTTAATAACATGATCACGTACGTCTTTTAAATGAATATGAAAAATTCTTGATACATATTGAGTAAGTAATTTACTCATAGTTTTTTGTGAACCGGATGAATAATAAATATGCCCAGTATCATATAGTAAACCAATATTAGTATTGGTTGATTCCATGAATAATTCAATTTCTTTATCAGTTTGAATACCAGTACCCATGTGAGGATGGATAGTTACACGAATTCCTTTATCATTTGCAATGTTTGCTAATTCATTATAACCTTCAATTATTAAACGCCAATCATTATCAGTAAAAATAGGTTTTTTTTCAAAAATTGGTAACATAGTCCCTTGAATACTTTTACTTTGTTCAGAACAACCAATCACGTTAGCTCCCATAACACTTAAAAAGTCTATTTTTTTAATAAAATTTTCAATAGTTTTATTTTTATTTCCATCAGCAAAAAAAGTGCTAAACCAAGCACTACATATTTTAATTCCTCGAATATCTAACATTGGTTTTAAAATTTTAGGATCATGGGGATATTTACTTCCTACTTCACTTCCTACAAAACCAGCTAAAGCAATTTCACTTATAGTTTGTTGGAAAGTATTTTCACTACCAATATCTGGCATATCATCATTGGTCCAACCAATGGGTGAGATGGCCAAGTGTACATCGCTTTTAGTCATTTTTAAGTCTCGATTACTCATAGCAAAGTTATATATATAAAATATTTGAATATTAATTATAAAATATAGGACAAGGTAATGTTTTAATTATTTCAATATCGCCACTGTTTTGTGCTTTTAGACAGGCATCAGCTGCTATAGAAGCAGCAAAACCATCCCAGGCAGAAGGACCTGTAAGGTACTCATTTTTAACTCCATTAATAAATGATTGTAATTCAATGTTATATGCATCAATAAAGCGATCTTTCCAATGAGTAAATAACATAGTACTCAAAAGATTGTTTTTACGCATCTGAACAGTAGATGGTTCAGGTAATCTAGCAATACCATCTTCACCTACAACTTCACATTGGATATCATATCCATAAGAACAATTAACAAAGATTTCTACATCAATACGTATTCCTTTTTGTGTTTCTAGTAGAAAAATTTGAGGATCTCTTAGATTAGCATGCGAATTGGAAGTTGTTCGAGGAAAAATCACTTGCACAGTTTTATAATTATCTTCAATAAGCCAACGTAGTATATCTAATTCATGAATTAAAGTATTAGTAATCACTGCTTCGGTAGTATAATTTTTATCAACATTTTCATTACGGTGTGCACAATGAAGAATTAAAGGTTTTCCAATCTTACCATCAGTAATAACCTTTTTCAGTGCACAATACCCAGGATCATATTGACGCATAAACCCAACCTGAACTAATCGCTTTCCTTTTTCCATTTCAGTATTAATAATTTTTAAACATCCTTCAGCATTCATTGCTAACGGTTTTTCACAAAATACTGATTTACCTATTGATATGGCATTAAGAACAAATTGTTCATGTGTAGAATCAGAAGATGTAACGAGTATAGCATCTACTTCTGGTGAATTAATCATATGATTGCTATTTTGATATACCTTAGCATCAATTTTCAACCTATTAAGCACATTATGAGCAACTTCAACGTTAATATCAGAAACTGCAACAATTTTTACATCTTGTAATATATTATTACAACGATGAATATGTTCTTGTCCGATTGTGCCAATGCCAATTACACCTAACTTTAGTGCCATAATTACACCTATATAATTGAATGACTATACTTAAAATAAAAAAAGAAAAAAATTACTATGAATTAAAAATAAACTAATACTTACGCGCTTGTTCTATATATGCATTCAGTCTTTTTAAAATCTGTTGAGTATGTTCAGAAGTGGATGTTTGTGCTATACCAACGTGCCACCAACTAAAATATTTATGTGTCATCGTTTTCGGTAAGACTTTTATATCAATAAGAGTAGAAATAGATTGTTTTTGTGAGTTTTTTAATGCATATTTTAACTGATCAATTGTAGTAACTTTATACGTTTTACATCCATAACCGCTAGCAATCGTTGCAAAATCTATCGGTATAAAACCACCATCTAATTTACCACTATCTTTATTTCTGAAGCGAAACTCTGTAGTAAAACTATTTATCCCATGTTCCATTTGTAAATTATTTATACATGCATTACTCATATTATCTAATAAAATAACATTAATTTTTGCACCTTCTTGAATAGAAGTGACTAGTTCAGAGTGAAGCATCATAAACGATCCATCACCAACCATTGCATATACTTCACTATCTGGTTGTGCTAATTTCACACCTAATGCAGCATTAATTTCATAACCCATGCAAGAATATCCATATTCAACATGGTATGAAAGGTAACTTTTAGTTTGCCACATACGTTGTAAATCTCCTGGTAGACTACCTGCTGCAGCTACAATAATTGCATTTTGAGGAAGATAATCATTTAAAATACCAAGAACATTACTTTGAGTTAATACTGATTGAGTTAAGCGCTTAAATTCTGAAAACAAAGCTTCACGATCAATATGATCAGCAATTTCCGGAATAAAATCATAAGAATTATAAGTAGTATTATAAAATCGTTGCCTTTCTTTTAAGAATTTACTCTGTGCTTGAGAAACTTGATCTCCCCAATGATTATCAAATTCTTTAACACCAGTACTTAATGCTATTAAAGCTTCACGTGCATCTGCTAATAACTGTACACCATCTAACTTATATGTATCAAATAGATTAACATTAATATTCAGATAACTAACATCTGGATTTTGAAAAATCCATTTTGATGCAGTAGTAAAGTCAGTATAACGTGTACCAATTCCAATTATTAGATCTGCTTGTTTTGCTAATAAATTAGCAGCTAAACAACCAGTTTCACCAACACCACCTACATTAAGTATATGGTTAGATAATATAGTTCCTTTTCCTGCTTGTGTTTCAGCAAAAGGAATATTAAAACGTTCTGCAAATTGGACTAGTATATTACCTGCTTCAGAGTATTTAACTCCACCACCACAAATAATTAATGGCTTATGTTTATGTTTAATAAGCATAAATGCTTCTTCTAACTGTACTGTAGTAGGAAGGCGTCTATCTAAGCGATGTATACGTTTTTGAAAAAAATATTCAGGAAAATGCCATGCCTCTCCCTGTACATCTTGTGGTAATGAAAGAACTACAGCACCAGTTTCGGCTGGATCAATTAGAACACGCATAGCATTAATACAGGAAGTCATTAATTGCTCTGGACGACTAATACGATCCCAATATTTACTAACAGAACGAAAAGCATCATTTGCACTAATGCTAAGATCGTAACTTTGTTCAATTTGTTGTAGAACTGGATCAGGTTGTCGTGTAGCAAATACATCACTTGGAAGTAATAGTAGAGGAATACGATTTGCTGTTGCAGTTGCAGCAGCAGTAATCATATTAGTAGCGCCTGGTCCCACTGAAGATGTACAAGCAATAATCTGACGTCGTAATGACTGTTTAGCAAAACCAATAGCAGCATGTGCCATACCTTGTTCATTACGTCCTTGGTATACTAGCATATTACTACTATCTTGCTCAAGAGCTTGTCCTAATCCCAATACATTACCGTGACCAAAAATAGCAAAAATTCCTTTTATAAACTTAATTTCTACTCCATCAACATTTAAATACTGATTATGAAGAAATTTTATTAATGCCTGTGCCATAGTAATTCTAATAGTAGCCATATATTCTTCCTTCGTCTACAAAAAATCATTTTGTTTAGCTATTTAATCTAACTACAGATTAATATTTATCATATTTTAATAGAATGACATACAAATATTTATTCCATTATTTTTAATAAAATGAAATTTTTCTAATTTACGATAAAAAGCAAATTAATATAATAGTAATGTATCTCAATAATATATTGAATTTAATTACTATATTAAAGATACATAATAGAATATATTATTCTTTTGTTTGCATAATAAAATCTATTTATTTCTTTTTTTAAAAAAATATTTCATATATGAAAATATAATTTTTTTATATATGAAAACTACTATAACTATTAAAAGTTAAAAATAAATATGAAATTAACAAGGCATCATATGAACATACAACAAAAGCGATTAGATTTAATTTGTATTGGACGTATCGCTATTGATCTTTACGGCCAACAAATAGGATCACGTTTAGAAGATATGAATTCATTTGCTAAATATCTAGGTGGATCTTCTGGAAATGTAGCGTATGGTACAGCTATTCAAGGAATTAAATCTGCAATGTTAGCACGTGTAGGTGATGAGCATAATGGACGTTTTTTACGTGAAGAATTACAACGCGTTGGATGTAATACTGATGGTTTAATAATAGATAAAAATCGATTAACAGGATTAGTAATCCTAGGTATTAAAGACGAAAAAACATTTCCATTAATTTTTTATCGAGATAATTGTGCTGATATGGGCTTAATACCTGAAGATATTAAAGAGGAATTTATTATTTCTTCTAGAGCGCTTGCTGTAACTGGCACCCACCTATCACATCCGAATACTAGAGCAGCAGTATTAAAGGCATTGCATATTGCAAAACGAAATAATATAAAAATGGCATTAGATATTGATTATCGGCCAGTACTTTGGGGATTAACTTCTGTAGGAGATGGAGAAACAAGATTTATTGAATCTAGTGAGGTAACCAAAACATTAAGTCATGTAATGCATTATTTTGATTTAATTGTTGGTACAGAAGAAGAATTTCAAATTGCCGGTGGGAGTAAAGATACATTATTAGCTTTACAACATGTACGAAATTTTAGCAAAGCTACTTTAATATGTAAACGTGGATTATTAGGTTGTGTAATATTTGAAAATGAAATCTCTGATAACTGGAAAAATATAAAGCACCAAAAAGGCATACCTGTAAATATATTAAATGTATTAGGTGCAGGAGATGCTTTTATGTCTGGTTTATTACGTGGATGGTTAAATAATGAAAGTTGGGAACGAGCTTGTCAGTATGCTAATGCATGTGGAGCTTTGGTTGTATCACGCCACGGATGTGCACCTGCCATGCCAACTAAAAAAGAACTGGATTATTTATTGAGCTATCCAACAATTCAACGTCCAGATCTTAATGTATATTTACATCATTTACATCGAGTAACAACTCGAAAACAAGAATGGCCAGAGCTGAATATATTTGCTTTTGATCATCGTAAGCAATTTATTGAAATGGCAAGAGAAGCTGGTACTAATGAAAAACGCATTATAGAACTTAAATTACTATTATTAAAAGCTGCAGAAAGAACAATAAATGAAATAGGTTTAAATAAAAAAAGTGGTATATTGATAGATACTACGTATGGACAAAAAGTATTAAATAATGTTACTGGTAAAGGATGGTGGATTGGTCGAGCGATTGAGATGCCAAATTCACGTCCATTACAATTAGAACATGGGAGTATCGGAACACAACTAATTCACTGGCCACAAGAACACGTAATTAAATGCTTAATTTTTTATCATCCGCATGATAGCGAAATTATAAGTAAAGCACAAGATAATTTACTTCTTGAAGTGTGGCATGCTTGTAACAAAAGCGGACATGAGCTACTTTTAGAAGTACTTTTACCAGAAAACCATCCAGATCATAATGAATCTTATTATTATGACATAATAGGTCATTTTTATAGCTTAGGAATAAAGCCAGATTGGTGGAAATTACCTCCTATGTCTAGGGAAAACTGGAATGCTATTAGCCATTTAATTAATCACAATGATTCTTATTGTCGAGGCATTTTAATGCTAGGACTCAATGCTTCTGAAAAAAAGATAAAAGAAAGTTTTATTTCAGCTGCAAAAGTACCATTAGTGAAAGGTTTTGCAATTGGAAGGACTATTTTCAATGAACCATCGCGTCAATGGCTTTATGGTAACTTAGAAGATAACGATTTAATTCAAACTGTAAAAAATAATTTTTTGCGTCTCATTAATTATTGGCGGATGATACGTTCTTAAATATATAAAATTATCTACAGTAACAATATTTATTCGATAGTAAATATAGTATAATAATATTATACTAATAAGCTTAATCATATATTATATATAATTGTATTTTTTATAAAAATTTACACAAAATAACTATTTTTTATATTATAAGATTTATATAATCATATCATAATTCATGATTATATAAATAAAAATCAAATTTATTTTATATAACAATTCTTATAATATTATAGATTTATTAACGAATAGAATAATGACTAATAATTTAACACAATTAGCTATGTTGCAAAATGACATACGACTTCGGTATGATACGCTTAGTAAACGTCTAAAACAAGTAGCTCGCTATATTTTAGATAACAGTAATAGTATTGCCATTGATACAATCGTAATCATTTCACAACAAGCACAGGTACCACCTTCTACACTAATTCGTTTCGCACATGCTTTTGGTTTCAAAGGATTTAATGAAATGAAACAAGTGTTTCGACAGTATTTAATGGAAGAAAAAAACAATTATCATGAACGAGTATATTTATATCGCCAAACTAATACTGAAGGTATATCTCCAGAAAATCCTAATGAAATTCTTAATGTTTTTACAATGGTTAATAGTCAAGCATTACAACAATTAACAAAACAAATAAACCCAGAACAACTTAATCAGGCCATACAAATATTAAATAAAGCAGAAAATATTTATATAATAGGTTTAAGGCGTTCTTTCAGCATTGCATTTTATTTAGTATATGCACTGCGCCATTTAGAACGTCGTGCATTTTTAATTGATGGTATTGGAGGAATGTTTAATGAACAATTAAGTACAGTAAGCCATAAAGATACAGTTATTGCCATTAGTTATTCACCTTATGCACATGAAACAGTAGAAATAGTACAATTAGGTGCTAAAAATGGTATTCAGCAAATCGCTATTACAGATAGTCAAGTAAGCCCGTTAGCTGCATTCAGCAATGTATGTTTTGTAGTTCGTGAAGCTCAAGTAAATGGCTTCCGTTCTCAGATAGCTTCAATGTGTTTAGCACAAACTCTTGCAGTTTCATTAGCGGTAAATATTAAATATGTATAATATGTATAAATTGTAATTAATTGTCTTTATTTTCAATAATATAATAAAAATACTTAAATATTCTCTAATTTTTACGAGGATAATTTATACCATTGATCCAAACGTGATCTTTTTCCCAAGTAAATTTCCAAAGACGTTTTGGTCCAGCCATGATATTTAAATAATAGTTATCGTAACCAGCTACAGTAGCCACAGGATGATATCCACGTGGCACGATAACAACATCGCGGTCATAAGGAGCTACACATTCATCAAGTGAACGATCATCAGTATAAATGCGTTGCATAGCAAATCCCATCTTTGGGTTAAATCGATGATAATAAATTTCTTCTAAATATGTTTCATTTAGACTATCTTTTTGATCATGTTTATGACTAGGATATGAACTTGTTGCACCTTCGTTAGTGTAAACCTCTACTACTAAAAGACTATCAGCTGGTTGGTTTTCTGGTAAAATATTATGCACTAAGCGCCGATTTTGTCCTTTACCTCGATTTTCAATACAAATATCTGCTGGTGTAATTACACGTGCTAATAAATGTCCAGTACTAGGTGCACTACATACTGCAATTTCTAAATCACTATCCGCATAAATTTCAATATTATTATTATGAGGTACATAAATTGCGTAAGGTGGAATACGCTCAAAGGGAGACAATCGATTACCTAAATTAGGAAACTTAGCATATCGAGTTCTTATAGAAGCAAACCCAGATATTAATACTAAACATAATTCTTTGTTTCCACTATTTAATTTTAATATATGATCTTTTTTTAATAAATAAACGTCTAAACCTACGTAATCCCAACCTATAATTTCAGGTGTAATATTTTGGATATGTCCATTATCATTGAATTTTTGAGCTTTATAAAGTAAAAACATGATAACATTCTCCTTTGTAATATCAAATTTAACTTTATACATATATTAAAACATAATTGAAAAATATAAATAATTTTTTCTTTAATTATCTAATGTTCAATTATACTAGAACGTAGTATATACTATAACATTTATATTTAGATTAATTTTATGTATTATAGTCAATTATTATAGTTGAATGAATTTCAATTTCACTTAAATTACAATATTTAAAAACAATAATTTATTTAATACTATATTTAGTCATAATAAATTCTTTTAACTTTAATAATAATTTATTAATTATTATACAACTTATTAAATTACTTAAAAAAATAATTTTCATAAGTACATATTTGTTCCCATAAAGAACGTTTAGCCATACTACTATTAATTAAAGTATTTAAAAAATTAGTATTTAAAATTATTCCATTAAATTTGTGATTACTTTCAATACCCATAAGCCATCCTGGACAGTGAATTGATTCTGGTAGCATAGGTAATTGTTCTGGTGTTAATATCATAACCTGATTAGATTGAATATTGAGCGTTTGTAATACATCACAAATTAATGGTTCATTGAGTAAAATATCAGATTTAGTTACTATAATAAGACGTATATTTGGCAATAAACGTACGGAAATATCGCCTTTCAATATATGTGGTCGTCGCAATCGATATTGTGTAATTCCCATTTGTTGTAAAAACCAATTACGGTTGATTATCATAGTTATAAACAATTAAATTTAATAAAATTAACCTATAATTATAACAAAAATATCAATTTTTTTTCAATAAAATATTATGATTACTAAGTACCCTTTAATAAAAAATCAAATATCAGAGTTTACATTATCTAGTAAAATGATTTTACGACATAGTAAAAAATTTACGACCCGTAATGTGTTATTTGCTAGTAATATAAGAGATTATCTTCCTATTATTTTAAAAACTGCATCAACTCGCTTTCATACTCAACAATACCATTATTGGCAAAATTTACGTCATCATCTTGGTACACGTGCAGTTTATAGTCTTGTAGCTAGATCTGTAGATGTTCAAGGATGTGATACATTAGTTTATTTTTGGTCAAAAAATAAACTAGAATCTCAATTTCAACTTCAAAATTTATTATCTTTACTTCCAATAGGCTGTGATATTTTTATTGTGGGTGAAAATCGTAGTGGAATAAATAGTGGAATACTTATGTTTAAAAAATGGATGCGTTTTGTCAAAATTGATAATGCTCGTCACTCTCAGCTTTATCATGGTTATCTTAAACAGCAACCAAATTTTAATATAAAAAGCTTTAGTAATACCTATAAATTTAATAACTTTATTATTCATACTTTACCAGGTGTATTCAATAGATATGGTCTTGATGCCGGGAGTAATCTATTACTTTCAACATTCATGACAGATATTAATAAATATAAAATAAAAGGTAAAGTATTAGATGTTGGTTGTGGAAATGGTATTTTATCAACTATTTTATCAAAATATTCACCAAATGTAAGCTTATGGTTATGTGATGTACATGCAGCAGCTATAAAATGTAGTAAAGATACATTATTAACAAATGGGTTAAAAGGTAAAATTTTTCCTAGTAATATATTTTCTGATGTAAATGATAGATTTGATTTAATTATTTCTAATCCACCTTTTCATGAAGGCATTCAAAATAACTTTACAAACGCATATAACATAATTCATGGATCTATAAAACATCTAAATTATGGAGGGGAATTGCGTATAGTTGCTAACTCTTTTTTACCATATGAAAATTTTTTAAATCAAACTTTTGGTAATTATAAGATAATAGCAAAAAATAACCGTTTTAAAGTATATAGTGCAATAAGACGTGATATAATCAAACATTATTGATTCTAATATCATAGATATTTTATTAATTTTAATTGAATATTTAATATTCAAGAGTTTATATACTAAAATTCTTTTTAAGTTAATATATTTAATATAAATGAAATATATCAGTAAGCGAAGATGGCGAAATTGGTAGACGCGCTAGTTTCAGGTTCTAGTGTCTTAAGAGACGTGAGGGTTCAAGTCCCTTTCTTCGCACTAATTAAGAGGCTCTACTATACTTTTCCATAAAAAATAGTTCATTAATATATAATATTATGATGAAAATATTATAATGTCAATAAAGTTAAGCTTATTAAGAATTGATTTTAAATAGAAATTTAAGATATTAATTCATTGATTTTAATATATATGTCTTTTATTTTTATGTAAAAAAATAACTATTAAATATAATAGATATTTTTAGGAATAAATATGTATTACATGCATGATATATAATGAAATTAATGAAATTAAGTTAACCTAGAAAAAAATATTATTTACATTTTTTTTGAATATGTTTTTTGTGTAACTGTACCTAAAATCTTAATACCTTGCGTTTCACGTCCTAATATTACTAATAAACATATCAATATCGATATTGTACCAGTAATAATAGACATTCCTAAAGAATAATTTCCTGCATGTTGTTCAGCAATATGTGATTGTAAAGGTGCATTAACTGAAGCAATAAGATTACCTAACTGGTATACAAAACCAGGTAATACTGCACGAGAATTTGCTGGCACTAACTCAATAAGATAACTAGGAATTACACCCCAAGCACCCTGTACCATAAACTGCATGAGAAAGGCACCGGTAATAATCATCCAGAAACCTTTTGAAAAAATCCATAAAGGAAGCAATGGTAATGTAAGAAATGAGGCTAAAATAATAGCTTTTTTTCGACCAATTCTTTCAGATAAAGTGCCAAAAGTAATCCCACCAAGCATAGCTGCAATATTATAAGCAATAGCAATAATACTCACAGTATGTGTATCAAAATGATGCTGTATCTTTAGAAAAGTAGGATAAAGATCTTGAGTACCGTGACTAAAAAAATTAAAACAAGACATCAACAGTACCATATAAACACAAATTTTCCAATGTTGATGAATAATAGGTAGTAACGCATTAGTCTCTTTTCGATTACGCGCTTCTAACCATACTGGAGATTCAGGTACTTTAAAATAAATAAAAGGCAATAAAAAAATTGGTAGAGAACCAATTAAGAACATCCCACGCCAACCAATAATATCAAAAAATAAGCCAAAAATAATTGATGCCAATAAATATCCACCTGGATAACCAGCTTGAAATATTCCCGACATTAAGCCACGTGCATGATCAGGAATAGTTTCCATAGCTAACGATGAAGCCACACCCCAAATTCCACCCATTGCAATACCATACATTATACGAAATATGAGAAAAGCAATAAAATTAGGAGACCAAGCAGATAATAATTCAAACATTGAAAACATCATAATATTGAACATTAAAATAGGTCGACGTCCAAATTTTTCTGCTAGACGACCAAATAATAATGCACCAATTGGTCTAACTGCTAATGTGAACATAATAGAAATAGAAATATGGGAGATATTAGTATTAAAATGCTGTGCTAAATCATTTAATACGAACACTAGTATAAAAAAATCGAATGCATCCAATGTCCAGCTAGTAAAACTAGCAAAAGCTACATTTCGCTGAGTTGCAGTCCAATTGAACATGGATATTCCCCTTGTTTATAGCTTCTGGGTTTATAAATCAAACCAGTTTTGGTACATGTTAACTAGTAAAATTATTAACTAGCTTCTATTTTATTAATAATTTAATTTATTACATAGTAAGGAAAATAGAAAGGAATTATCCTAAATCATTGAGGATTTAAGTAAATTTACTATGAGCATTTTCATGACTGAAGCTAAGAGTTAAATTTCATAAACATTATCATATAATTTATTAATATTTATTCATTATCAACTTTATACTAAATTAATTTTAAATAAAGCTAACATATCCTTACTATCATTAAATTATTAAATAATACACATTATATTGAATCATATTTAACATGTTAATACATCTGAGTAGATCAAAAATCTACATTTATGTAATATAATAATATTATATAAATAATATAATTATATTATTTATATCTGCTGAAGTCATATAAATATGTATTTTTATTCATAAAATAAAAGTAATTATTTAAAATATTCTACATTAGAGTAATTTACTATACAGCATTAGTTGAATTAAATATTTAATTTCAAAATAAAAGAAAAAATATTTTCTATATTAATGTAATTATTTAGTATAAATTATTGTTATATCAAGTTAATTTAATCGCTATGTATGAAAATTTTACTAAATACTCTTAATATTAAACAGAAAATTATAATATATGAAAAATTGAAGAAAATTTATCAAAATTATTTGGTATATAATTGAAATTTATAATTAATATAAATATATAAGTATATTATTTACATAATAAATGATGAGATAATAAAAAAGAATTTATTCATAAATTAAGTAAAGTAAAAATATTAACTTTCATACTCGAATATATATATATTCCTTTACATAAAAAAAGGATTTTCTACATGCCATTACTTATATTTGATATTATTCAAGGTCGTTCTGATTCTGAAATACGTACTCTTCTAAATGTATCCCACAGTGTTGTAATTAATTCTTTTAAAGTACCAGAACGTGATCGCTATCAAATTGTTAATGAACATAAGCATTATCAAATGTTCTTTCAAGATAGTGGACTTGGCATTGAAAGAAGTAATAATCTAATTATGCTAAGAGTTTATACTAGTCCAAGAGATAACGAGCAAAAAACTTTTTTTATGAAAGAATTATCAAAAGAACTTAAAAAAAATTGTGATATTCATGGCAATGATTTAATCATAAGTTTTATTACTAATAATAAAGAAGATTGGAGTTTTGCGGATGGTGAAGCACAATATGTCACAGGTAAACTTTAATTCTTTTTAAAGATTGGAGTTTTGCGGATGGTGAAGCACAATATGTCACAGGTAAACCTTAATTCTTTTTAAAGATTGGACTAAAGTTTTAAACTAAAATATTAATAAATTTACAATATAACAAAAAAATTTTTATTTTTATTGATATATTGATATTATCCATATGTTTGCCGAAGGCCGGATTTGAACCGGCATGTATTTCTACGGTTAATTTTGAATCAACTGCGTTTACCAATTTCGCCACTTCGGCACTATGAAGAAATAATTTTAAGAAATGATTAGAAAATTAATACAATTACAGTTTAGATATTACAAGAGATAAAAGTTATAAAATTAATTACACAATAAATATTTAATATCTTAAGAAGAAAAATTCTAAATATATATTATTATATTATAATATATATTACTAAACATAAAATTATCTAATTTATAACTAATTTTAATTATTATATATTAATTTAGATAAATAAGATAGAAATCTTATTCAAGCCATAATAAATCATATTTATTTTTTACAAAAAAATAAAACTAACTTTTTATTAAAAATTTTTTTATATTATATATTTATATAGTCAAAGTTAAAACAAATAAATATAAATTTATAGAAGTAAATTTAATTATTTTTTATAAGCATAAATATAGTAATTGTTAAAAATAAAGCAGTTGGAAGTGTTGCGCATAATATTGGAGGAAAATTAGATACTAAATTTAATGTTCTAAAAATATGATCAAGTATATAAAATAAAAATCCAAAACTAATGCCAGTTACTATATATACTCCTACAGATATACGATTTAATGAACTGAAAATAAATACTATACCCATTAACATCATAACTATTACTGACAATGGATGAAAAATTTTATTCCATACATTTAATATGTGATTTTTAGAATACTGACCACTTTGTTTGAGATATACACTATAATTATAAAGTTGTATAATAGAAAGAATATCTGGGTGTAACATTACTATATTGATTTTATCAGGGGTAAAAATAGTTTTCCATTCGATTTTTGTTTTTTTTGAGTGAGTAATCTGTGTTAAATCTTCGAAATTTAATTCGTTAGCATTGAAAAAAATCCATTTCTTTTTTTTAAAATCCCAATAAACTTTATTAGTATAAAACATATTAATTAAATTAAATTCATTATTAAAAGAATATAATTTTATTCCTTCAACTTCTCCATTACTTTTATTTTGTTTAAAATAAATAAATTTATTACCATCTTTAGCCCATACTCCATTATTAGTGGAAATTAATGTACCACCATAAAGTTTCTGAGAACGATAATTATATGCTATTTGTTCACTTTTAGGAGCAATGAATTCTCCAATTATTATAATAAATATTACTAATGGAATAGCTATTTTCATGACGGCTACAGTTACTTGAAAACTTGTAAATCCACAAGTTTGCATTACCATTAGCTCATTATGTTGAGCTAATATCCCTAAACCCACTAAGGTACCTAGCAGTACGGCCATAGGAAAAAAAGTTTCTATATCTTTAAATATAGTTAATAATGAATAGTAAATACAATCCCTTACTACATAATTACCCTGACCGACTTTGCGTAATTCTGCAGTGAATTTAATAATAGAAGATAAAGAAATGATTATAAATAATATTATTATAATAGTATTTAAAATTTTTTTTCCTATATATTTATCAAGTATTCTAAAAGTCACATTAACTCCCTACTACAGAAAAATAATCTAATACGACGCATTGTTATGGAATCCCATAAATTAAGTACTATTGCTAACGCTAAATAACAAAAATTAACAACCCACATCCAAACAGTAGGATCTAACTTACTTTTATCTGTATTGAATTTAAAAGAACTTTGTAGTAAAAAAAATATAAGATATAATATCATTGCAGGCAGTATAGATAACACACGTCCTTCACGTGGATTAACCATACTAAGCGGTACAGCTAATAATCCCATAATTAATATTGAAAAAATAAGAGTTAGTCGCCAATGTAATTCTGTTTGAGATTGCAAATTATTTTTTTGAAAAAAAAGTTTATACATATTTATTTGTTCAGAATTCTTTGGATTCATAACAGTGTTCTTATGAACTATTGCAATACGATAGTTTGAAAAATGAGTAATATGAAAATTGTTTAATTTTTCTATTTTTTCAAAACGCATTCCCTTATCTAATATAATCAATTGAATATTATCTGTTATTTGTTCAATATGACCACTATTAGCTGATAAAACTGAAGCATATTCCTCATTTGTTGATTGTTTCTGAACTAGAAATGCATTTCTAAAACTATTGCCTTTCATATATTCAATAAATAATACAACATTACCAAATGTATGGAACCGTCCTGGACTAAACAATAAAGTACTAGGATTTTCATCAATATTTTTTATTATTTTACTTTGGCAAAACAATGCCTTTGGCGCTAACCAACTTACATTAATAGTCGCCATAATTAAAGTAAAAAATATTAAAATTATAGATGATTTGATTAAAGAATAGTTATTCAAGCCACAAGCTTGCATAACTGTAATTTCATTTTCACTATAAAGACGTCCAAATGATATCAAAATCGCTAGAAATAAACTTAAAGGAAAAATTAGTTTTGCCATTTCTGGTATAGTAAGTCCTAATAATTTCATAATTAAGTTTGGAGGAATATTTCCTTCTGCTGCAGCATTTAAAATTTTTACTAATTGCTGGCAAAAAAATATTACTAGTAAAATAAATAATATAACTAATTGGCTTTTTATAGTTTCTTTGACAAGATATCTAATTATAATCACACTTAATATACCTTTAAAAACTTGTATTTTTAGATAAAAATCGCTAATTTTAACACTTATATTCTTATTAAAATTAAGAGAACATAATAATTAAATAGTATTAACATACTTTAGATTAGTAATAATAAAAAGTAAGAATTATCTTTCGCAATTAATGTTAATTTAAATTATCACAATATTAAAATTTTTAATGAATTTTGACATATTGCATTATAATAACAAATAACAGTAAAACTGTTATCTTCTAATATCCAGGAGAATACATGGAGTTCAGTGTAAAAAGCGGTAGCCCAGAAAAACAACGTAATGCGTGCATTGTTGTAGGAGTTTTTGAACCACGTCGTCTTTCATCTATTGCTGAGCAATTAGATAAAATTAGTGAAGGTTATATTAGTGCTTTACTACGCCGTGGTGAGTTAGAAGGTAAAATAGGCCAAACATTACTACTACACCATGTACCAAATATTTTATCTGAGCGAATTTTACTTATCGGATGTGGTAAAGAAAGAGAGTTAGATGAATGCCAATACAAAAAAATAATTCAAAAAACAATTAATACATTAAATGATACTGGATCAATGGAAGCTGTATGTTTTTTAACTGAATTGCATGTTAAAGGACGAAATATTTATTGGAAAGTAAGATATGCAGTTGAAACTTCAAAAGAAACATTGTATCATTTTGATCAATTAAAAAGTAATAAAATAGCTCTTCGACGTCCTTTACGTAAACTACTTTTTAACGTGCCAACACGTAGAGAATTAACTAATGGTGAACGTGCTATTCAACACGGATTAGCTATTGCTTCTGGTGTGAAAGCTGCTAAAGATTTAAGCAATATGCCACCTAATATTTGTAATGCTGCATATTTGGCTTCGCAAGCATGTCAATTAGCTGATGAATTCAGTAATAAAATAACTACTCGCATCATTGGAGAACAGCAAATGAAAGAGCTTGGCATGAATGCTTATTTAGCAGTCGGTTCAGGCTCACAAAATGAATCTTTAATGTCAATTATAGAATACAAAGGTAATTTTGATTCTGAGATACATCCTATTGTATTAGTAGGTAAAGGTTTAACTTTTGATTCTGGAGGTATTTCAATAAAACCATCTCAAGCAATGGATGAAATGAAATATGATATGTGTGGTGCAGCATCAGTATATGGTGTAATGCGCATGGTTGCAGAATTAAATTTACCCTTGAATGTCATTGGAATATTAACTGGTTGTGAAAATATGCTAGATGGACGATCAATACGCCCAGGAGATGTCTTAACTACTATGTCTGGACAGACAGTAGAAGTACTAAATACCGATGCTGAAGGTCGCTTAGTACTATGTGATGCTCTGACTTACGTCGAACGTTTTGAACCAGAAGTAGTAATTGATATCGCTACATTAACTGGAGCTTGCATGATAGCATTAGGTCATCATTTTAGTGGATTGTGGTCAAATAATCATTCTATAGCAAATGAACTCTTAAGTGCATCTGAACAATCTGGTGATTATGCTTGGCGTTTGCCGATGACTGATGAATATAATGAACAACTAATATCTAATTTTGCTGATATGGTAAATATTGGAGGCCGTGCAGGAGGAGCAATTACTGCAGCATGTTTTCTTTCACGTTTTACTCGTAAATTTAATTGGGCACATTTAGATATTGCCGGTACTGCTTGGTGTTCTGGTAAGTCTAAAAATGCAACTGGACGTCCAGTACCGATGATTTCACAGTTTCTCATAAATCGTGCTGGTTTAAATAGTGACGATTAATTATATATTTATTGTAATATTAATCGTATATTTTAATAAATTAAATAAATATTAAATATACATGCTAGATTGTAATATCATAAAAAATGTTACATTTTATGTAATGGAATCTGATTTATTTTATAATGAGTTAACCGCCGTAGAAATACTAGCATGTACTTTAATAGAAAAATATTGGCGTGATGGAAATCGTATTTTAGTTTCTTGCGAAAACCAAGAACAAGCTACTAGATTAGATGATGCACTGTGGCATCATACTGCTAATTCTTTTATACCACATAATTTAGCAGGTATAGGTCCACGTTACGGAGCACCAATTGAACTTACATGGCCACAACATAATAGCAGTTTACCAAGAGATTTAATGATCAGTTTATTACCGTATTTTTCAGATTTTACTACTTCTTTTAATCAAGTAATAGATTTCGTTCCTTACCAAGAATCTTTAAAAAAACTAGCACGTGATCGTTATAAAATATATCGCGAACTTGGTTTTAAATTAAATATAGTGGTTCTATCATAACCATAAATGACGATAAAAATGGAAAAAACATATAATCCACAAGATTTTGAACAATTACTTTACGAACACTGGGAGAAGAAAGGTTATTTTAGGCCGAATGGAGATCTTAACAAAGAAAGTTTTTGTATTATGATTCCACCTCCAAATGTAACTGGTAATCTACATATGGGGCATGCATTTCAACAAACTATAATGGATATAATGATTCGTTATCAACGTATGCAAGGAAAAAATACTTTATGGCAGACAGGTACTGACCATGCAGGTATTGCAACTCAGATATTAGTAGAACGTAAAATTTATGCTGAAGAAGCAAAGACACGTAAAGAGTATGGAAGAAAAAAATTTATAAATAAAATATGGCAGTGGAAAGAAGAATCAGGAAATAATATTTCGCAGCAAATGCGTCGCTTAGGTAATTCAGTTGATTGGAAGAGAGAACGTTTTACCTTAGATGAAGGTATATCTAATGCTGTTCAAGAAGTATTTATACGACTTTATAAAGAAAATCTTATTTATAAAGGTAAACGTTTAGTAAACTGGGATCCAAAATTACGAACTGCAATTTCTGATCTAGAAGTAGAAAATCGTGAAGTTAAAGGTTCTATCTGGTATATCAGATATTTACTAGCTAATGGGATAAAAACCAATGAAGGCAAAAATTATATAGTAATAGCGACTACACGTCCAGAAACTTTATTAGGTGATAGTGCTGTAGCAGTTAATCCACAAGATTTACGTTATAAAGATCTAATCGGTAAAAATGTGATACTACCATTAGTTAATCGGTACCTTCCTATTATAGGTGATGAATACTCGGATATGAAAAAAGGTACAGGTTGTGTAAAAATTACTCCAGCCCATGATTTTAATGACTATGAAGTAGGACGTCGTCATCAATTGCCAATGATTAATATTTTTACATTTGACGGAAATATTAGAGAATATGCCGAAGTATTTTATTTTGAAAACACAATCAATAGGATAAATACAAAAAAGTATTTTATTCCAATACAATTTCAGAAAATGGAACGTTTTGCAGCACGTAAAGCTATTTTAGCTGAATTAGATAAACTTGGTTTAATAGATGATATTAAAGATCATAACCTTACTATACCTTATAGTGATAGAGGAGAAGTTATAATTGAACCAATGTTAACTAACCAATGGTACTTACGTACAATCTTGATGTCTAAGGTAGCTATTGAAGCAGTAGAGAAAGGTGATATCAAATTTGTATCAAAACAGTATGAAAACATGTATTTTGCCTGGATGCGTAATATTCAAGATTGGTGTATTTCTCGTCAACTTTGGTGGGGACATCGTATTCCAGCTTGGTATGATCTTCATGGAAAAATATATGTTGGACGTTCTGAAAAAGAAGTTCGTCAACAAAATAAGTTGAAAGTAGACGTTATATTAAATCAAGATAATGATGTACTAGATACTTGGTTTTCATCAGCTCTCTGGACTTTTTCTACTCTTGGGTGGCCAGAAAATACTAAAGATCTACGCACATATCATCCTACAAACGTATTAGTTAGTGGTTTTGATATTATATTTTTTTGGATTGCACGCATGATTATGCTTACAATGCATTTCATTAAAGACGAAAATAATAAGCCACAAGTCCCTTTTAAGACTGTTTATATTACTGGTTTAATACGTGATGAAAAAGGACAAAAAATGTCCAAATCAAAAGGCAATGTTATAGATCCGATGGATATAGTCGATGGTATTTCATTAGAAAACCTTATAAATAAGCGTACTAGTAATATGATTAAACCCCACATGATGGATAAAATTAGTAAACGTACTCAAAAACAATTCCCTAATGGAATACCAGCATCCGGAACTGATGCCCTTCGTTTTACGCTAACAGCTTTAGCTTCAACTGGTCGTGATATCAATTGGGATATGAAACGTCTTCAAGGTTATCGTAATTTTTGTAATAAACTATGGAATGCTAGTCGTTTTGTATTAATGAACACAGAAAATCAAGATTGTGGACAAAATAGTAAAGAAATTAAAATTTTGCCAGTAGATCGTTGGATTCTATTAGAGTTTAATAGTACTATAAAGATATATCGTGAAGCGTTAGATACTTATCGTTTTGATATTGCTGCTAATATTTTATATAATTTTATTTGGAATCAATTCTGTGATTGGTATTTAGAATTTGCAAAACCAACAATTAATAACGGTAGCAAAGTAGAAATATGTGGTACATGTAATACATTAGTAACTGTATTAGAAGCATTATTACGCCTTGCACATCCAATTATTCCATTTATCACTGAAACTATTTGGCAACGTTTAAAATTATTAAAAAATATTAGTCATGATACAATCATGCTAGAATGTTTTCCTACATATAATAAGTTAATAAAAAAAGAAGATTTTATAGCAAAAGATGATATTGAGTGGATAAAAAAAATAATTATAACAGTACGTAGTATGCGTTCTGAAATAAATATAACATTTAATAAACCGATAAATTTACTGATAAGAGATTGTTCTTTAGAATCATTACGTCGTATAAAAGAAAATCAATATTTATTATACTCTATTTTATGTTTAGAAAAATTAATAATTTTAACTTCAAGGGAAAAGGCTCCTATATCAATTATTAAAATTATCGAAGGTACAGAACTACTAATTCCATTAAATAATATAGTGGATAAAACGGTTGAACTTAATCGATTAAAAAAAGAATTAATTAAATTAGATATGAAAATTGAAAAAATACAAATAAAATTAAATAAAACAAAATTTTCATCTAATGCACCAAAAAATTTAGTTATAAAAGAACTCGAACAAGTTAATAAACTAAAGAAATCTAAAGAAAAATTGATAAAACAATTAGATATAATATTATTATTAAATTAATATATTAAACGTTACAATATATTTTTAGTGATAATCATATTTAATTATCTCCTTCCTGTAATTTATTGATTTCAATGTTTTAATACTTAAAGCTTTAGTAAAAATTTTATCTTCCTTTGATATTAAGAATTTTATTTATTAACTATAAATATATATCAAATATATGTATAAAATTTTAGTAATTTATGTACATTTTATTTTTTGTTAAGTCATAAAGTATATAGCATAAACATAAATAATTACTTATTTATGTTATGTAGCTCTATTATGTAAAATACTTTAACATTTCATTTAAATGAATATTTAAATATTCATATTTTATTTAAATTCATTTAATCATGAACACTTGGAGTATTATATGAACCAGTTATATGGTCGTCATTTTCTTAGATTATTAGATTTTAATCTTCAAGATATCCAGTTTTTATTATCATTATCAAATGAATTAAAATACGCAAAAAAACAAAATAAAGAAATACAGTATTTAAAAGGTAAAAATATAGTTTTAATTTTTGAAAAAGATTCAACTAGAACACGATGTGCTTTTGAAATTGCTGCTTACGATCAAGGTGCTAATGTTACTTATATTGGTCCTACTGGAAGCCAGATTAATTATAAAGAATCAATAAAAGATACAGCTCGTGTATTAGGACGTATGTATGATGGTATTCAATATCGCGGTTATGGACAAGAAATTATAAATACATTAGCAGAATTTGCTGGTATACCAGTTTGGAATGGTTTAACTAATCAATTTCACCCAACACAAATTTTAGCTGACTTACTTACTATGCAAGAGCATTTGCCTAATAAAAATCTTAGTGATATGACATTAGTATATATAGGTGATGCTCATAATAACATATGTAATAGTATGTTAGAAGCTGCAGTATTAGTTGGTCTAAATTTGCGTTTAGTAGCTCCAAAAAACTGTTGGCCAGAAAAAGAATTAATAAAACAATGTCGTTCTGCTATAAAAGAGAAAAGCAGTTGTCAAATTACTATAACAGATAATATTATCGAAGGATTATACGGCGCTGATTTTATTTATACTGATGTATGGGTATCTATGGGAGAAGATGAATCTATTTGGGAAGAACGCATTGTATCATTGCAACCATATCAAGTTAATAGTAAAATACTTGAATTGACTGATAATAATAAAGTTAAATTTTTACATTGTTTACCAGCTTTACATAATAATCAAACTCTTCTTGGGGATCAAATAGCAATGAAATATAATCTCCATAACGGTATAGAGGTCAGTGATGAGGTATTTGAATCACCATATAGTATTGTATTTGATCAAGCAGAAAATCGTATACACACGATAAAAGCAGTTATGGTATCTACACTTATTAAAAAATAATCAGTTATTTATTTCTATTTAAAATAAAATATTAAATATGTATTTTTGCGTTTTAATTTATTAAAAAGGATTATATATGCATCAATATAGCTTGAAATTTGCATTTTAAAAAAAATCTAAATTAATTTATTTAATAATCTAATATATTCTAAATTTAGAGAAATTATGATCAATCCGTTATATCATAAGCATATTATTTCTATTAACGATTTTAATCGTGATGAAATTGAACTAGTATTGTATACTGCAAATCAATTAAAAATTCAATCATATCCCAAATTACTAAAACATAACGTGATTGCTAGTTGTTTTTTTGAATCTTCTACACGTACACGTTTATCGTTCGAAGCAGCTATACATCGACTTGGTGCTTCTGTTATAGGATTTAATGATTGCAATAATACTTCTTTAGGGAAAAAAGGAGAAAATTTTGCGGATACTATTTCAGTCATTGGTAGTTATGTAGATGCTATTGTGATACGCCATCCACAAGAAGGCGCAGCACAATTAGCAGCAAAATTTTCTGGTAATGTACCTGTAATTAATGCAGGTGATGGTGCTAACCAACATCCTACCCAAACTTTATTAGATCTATTTACTATTCTTGAAACTCAAAAGAGACTTGATAACCTTAATGTAGTAATGATTGGAGATTTAAAATACGGTAGAACCGTACATTCATTAGCTCAAGCATTAGCAAAATTTGATAATAATCGTTTCTTTTTTATTTCGCCAGACACCTTAGCAATGCCTAATTATATTATTACTATGTTAAATAATCACAATATTATCTGGTCTTACCATGATAATATTAAAGAAGTAATGCCAGAACTTGATATTATCTATATGACAAGAGTTCAAAAAGAACGCCTAACTCCTTCTGAATATTATAACATAAAACCACAATTTGTTTTACATGCTGCAGATCTTCTTAAAGCAAAAAATAGTATGAAAATACTACATCCATTACCACGCATTAATGAAATAAACATAGACGTAGATAAAACTCCTTATGCTTATTATTTTCAACAAGCTAGTAATGGTATTTTTACTCGACAAGCACTATTAGCATTAGTATTGAATAATATGTTAATATTATAAATATATACGGATATTTTATTTTCAAATTATCTAAATAAATATACAGTAGTAAAAATAAAATATTCTTAATTACATATAGTACATATTTTTTATTAATGTAATTTTTATAATTTATTCGTTATTAACAATAATAAATTGTATTTTATAGGGAAAATAATGATTAGTGTAATAAATACTACAAATGCTCCACAAGCAATTGGTCCTTACGTCCAAGGTGTTGATTTAGGAAATATAATTATTATTTCAGGTCAAATTGCCATTAATCCACATACAGGTAGCATACCTAATGACATATCATCACAAACAACACAGTCTTTAGAAAATATAAAAGCTATTGTTGAAGCTACTGGATTAAAAGTAAAAAACATAATAAAAACTTCAATTTTTATAATAGATCTTAATGATCTATCAATAGTAAATACTATTTATGAACGATTTTTTATTAAAAATAATGCCATTTTTCCTGCACGTTCTTGCGTAGAAGTATCACGTCTTCCTAAAGATGTAAGTATAGAAATAGAAGCAATTGCTACACGTATTTAAAAACCTTTATTAAAAAATATTTAAAATAAATAAAAAATAGAGAATAAAATATAAATAAATATTTAATTAATAAATAGTTCATTTATCCATAAAAAAAAAAAATTAAATAATGAAATATATCTTAAATGCTCAAAATTTAACAACAAATCTTTTCTAAAATCAAAATTTACATTTTATTTTACTAAACTAACTATAGTCGGTTAAAAGTTTTATTCTTATTCTTAATTAATAATGTAAAAATTTTTATTTAGATTTACTTAGATTAATCTAAATTATTTAATTAACCAATAGCAAATAACAATAAGTACTTAAAATAATATAAGTACTTAAAAAATAAAATTATTAGTTATATAAAATTCTATTTTAATTTTGATATATCTACTAATTAAGAGCTACCTTTTTTAAGCTTTAGTGTTAGATATCACGACGACGTGTTGCAGATGATGATACAGTTTCTTGTCCTTGCACACTACGATTAATTTCACGTCTTTCTGAAAAACGACGATTATTACCTTCTCGATTACTACGACGTGTACTAGAAAAATCGCGACTATTACTACTATGAGAATTATTATTATCAGGAGCAGCATCACCTAACAGCTGCATATTCATTGGCTTATTAAGAATACGTGTTCGGGTAAAGTGTTGAAGAATTTTACCAGGCATGCCTTTTGGAAGTTCTATCGTAGAATGTGAGCTAAATAATTTAATATTACCAATATAACGACTGCTTATATCACCTTCATTTGCAATAGCCCCTACAATATGACGTACTTCTACACCGTCATTATGACCTACTTCGATCCTATATAATTGCATTTCACCAATATCACGCCGTTCACGCCGTTCACGCCGTATACGCTGCTGCTCTCCAGTTCTATTATCACGTGAATAGTTAATAGAATTGTTTAAAGAACGACGATTATCACGGCTACGGAAACAATATTGTAAACGCGGTGAATCTGGTGATAAAATAAGTGGTCTTACTCCCTGTGCCATTTTTAATAGAACAGTTGCTAAAGTTTCTATGTCTAAATTTTCTTTTAATTGTATTTTGTTTAATAAAGTACGGTAGGATTCAAGATCCTTACTAGTTACTTGCTTTTGTACTTTATCTGCAAAATTTGCTAAACGCCGTTCAGTTAAAAGTTCTATGCTTGGTAGTTCTACTTCTGGAATACTTGCTTTTATAGTACGTTCAATATTCCGTAATAAACGACGTTCACGATTCTCGACAAATAATAGAGCTCGACCAGAACGACCAGCACGACCAGTACGACCTATACGGTGGACATAAGATTCTGCATCCATTGGAATATCATAGTTAACAACCAGGCTAATACGTTCTACGTCTAAACCACGTGCTGCAACATCAGTCGCAATTAAAACATCAAGCCGACCATCTTTTAATCGTTCTAATGTTTGCTCTCTCATAGTTTGATTCATATCACCATTTAATGCAGCACTATTATATCCATTATGTTCTAATGCTTCTGCTACTTCTAATGTTGCGTTTTGAGTACGTACGAAAATAATAGCTGCATCAAAATCTTCCACTTCTAAAAAACGTACTAATGCATCAATTTTACGACCATAAGCAGTCCAGTAAGATTGTGATATATCTGGACGTGTAGTGACACTAGACTGGATACGTACTTCTTGAGGATCTTTCATAAAACGTTTACTAATACGACGTATCATATCTGGCATAGTAGCAGAAAACAATGCAGTTTGATGACCTGCTGGAATTTGTGCCATTATTGTTTCAACATCTTCAATAAAACTAACACGTAACATCTCATCAGCTTCATCTAATACTAAACCACGTAAAGAAGATAAATTAAGTGTACCGCGTTTTAAATGATCAAGTAAACGACCTGGGGTACCTACTACAATTTGGGGACCTTGACGTAATCCACGCAATTGTACATCGTAACGTTGACCACCATATAAAGCTAATGCGGTTACGCCTAACATATGTTTAGAAAATTCATTAAAAGCTTCTGCTACTTGTACTGCTAGTTCACGAGTTGGTGCTAATACTAAAATTTGAGGTTCTTTTAAGGATGGATTAATATTATTTAATAATGGCAACGAAAATGCAGCTGTTTTACCACTACCAGTTTGTGCCATAGCTAATACATCTCGTCCAGCCATTAAATAAGGAATACATTCAGCTTGAATAGGTGAAGGTTTTTTATATCCCATCTCATTTAAAGCACATAAAATTGATTTATTAAGACCTAAATCAGAAAAGTTGTTTTGAGTATCAATCATGTAATGCAACTGCCTCTTAGATTACTATAACCAGCCTACATATAACTAACCAAAAGATTGATAGTTATTTTTATTATATTTTTAACTGGCTAAAATTATATATTTAACTAAAGAACTAAATCTGTTGGAGGGGAAATGATTTGACGAGCAAATTAACAATTAAAGATTTTCAACTATACACTGGACTAGTCAGATTCTAATCATTATCTTATAAGCTGACTTAATCATTGTTATACTAGCCATCTATATACACAAAAATAAGCTTTTTAATAATTTTGTGCTAATCACTTCCAGATCTAAATTTAAATAGTATTACCTCTAAAAAAGTTTTAAAAATAATTTTATTTAAAAACATATAGCAACATTATTGGTTTTAATCTTTTTTTAAACTCCTAAGTTTATATTCTTTACTGTATTACGCTAAGTAAGATTAAAAATCTATTATTCCTTTTTATTGTCAATTTATTGTCAATATACATATTTAAATTTTATACATTTTATTGTCAATATACATATTTAAATTTTATACATTATTTTATTAGCCTATAAAATTATTATTTTATCTTTAAAATAAAAGTACATGTAAATTTAAAATCTAAAATACTTGTTTATAAAATATTTATAAAATTACTAACTTGATATTGTGATCATATACATATTTACAAAAATGATTATAATATATAATAAAGATTATTATCTAAATACTTTAAATATAAAATCAATTTTTATAAATTATTGTATAATTATATTATACAATAATTTATATTCATATAATAGCTTTACCTTAAATAAAAAATAATTTTTATAATTAAGAAATAATATATTATTCTGAGTATTTTAAAAAAATTAAGAATAACTTAAATTAAAACTAATTTAACATAAATTAATTAATCACTATATATTAGATGATTCATTATCTAATAATTTAGATTCTTCTAATGATTGTTGTTCTGTAGCTTCTTTGATACTTAAACGCACTCGTCCATGTCGATCAACTTCCATCACTTTAACTGAAATTTCTTGCCCTACTTTTAAATAGTCACTTACTTTATCTACACGTTTGTCAGCTATTTGTGAAATATGAACTAAACCTTCTTTATTAGTATTATTAATAGCAATAAAAGCTCCAAAATCAACAATACGTATAACCTTACCACTATAAATCCGACCTATTTCTAATTCAGCTGTAATTTCTTCAATACGACGGATAGTTTCTTTTGCCTTTATATCATCAATAGCTGCAATTTTTATTGTACCATCATCTTCAATTTCAATAGTAGTACCTGTTTTTTCACCTAATGAACGAATAACAGATCCACCTTTACCTATAACATCTTTAATTTTATCAGAACTGATTTTTATTGTATAAATACGTGGTGCAAACTCAGATATTTCTTGACGTGGAATACTAATAGCTTGTTCCATAACATTTAAAAGATGCATACGTGCACTTTTAGCTTGATTAAGAGCTAATTGCATAATTTCTCTAGTTATACCTTCAATTTTTATGTCCATTTGTAAAGCTGTAATACCTTCACGGCTACCGGCTACTTTAAAATCCATATCTCCAAATTTATCTTCATCTCCAATAATATCAGATAGTACTATGAATTTTTCATCTTGTTTTATCAAACCCATCGCTATACCAGCTACAGCAGCCTTTATTGGTACTCCAGCATCCATGAGAGCTAAAGATGCACCACATAAAGAAGCCATAGAAGAAGAGCCATTAGATTCAGTAATTTCAGATACAACTCTTACTGTATAAGGAAAAATTTCTTGATTAGGCATTACTGCTAGTAATCCGCGCTTAGCCAATCTACCATGACCTATTTCACGACGTTTTGGAGGACCAATCGTACCAGTTTCACCAACTGAATAAGGAGGGAAATTATAGTGAAAAAGAAAATTATCGGTACATTCTCCCATGATCTCATCTAAATTTTGCGCGTCACGTGAAGTACCTAATGTAGCTGTAACTAAAGCCTGTGTTTCACCTCGAGTAAACAAAGCAGAACCATGAGTTCTCGGAAGTACTCCCGTCCGAACATCAAGAGCTCTAATCATATCTTTTTCACGACCATCAATACGTGGCTTGCCACTTAAAATACGACTACGAACTATATTACGTTCTAAATTATATAAGATATCAATAATTTCTAATTCATTTAATGTTTCATCTTTTGTTAAAAGATCTGTAATAATCTCATCTTTAATAAGGTTAACTTGTGTACAGCGATCTTGTTTATTAACAATAAGATAAGCATCATTAATTCGATTTTCACCTAAATCAATAATACGTTCCATTAAAATATTATTAGCAAGTTTAGGTTGCCAATCCCAACGTGGTTTACCTGCATTAGCAACAAAATGATTGATATTTTCAATGACAATCTGTTGTTGAGCATGACCAAATACTATTGCACCTAACATTTGATCTTCTGTAAGGACATTAGCTTCAGATTCAACCATCAATATTGCATTTTCTGTACCAGATACGATTAAATCTAAACGAGATTGTTTAATTTCATCAGCAGTTGGGTTTAACACATATTGATCATTAATATAACCTATACGAGCGGCACCAATAGGACCGTTAAATGGAATACCTGACAATGACAATGCAGTAGACGCTCCAATCATTGCTACAATATCTGGATTAACTTGAGGATTTACAGATACTACAGTAGCAATCACCTGTACTTCATTTACAAATCCTTTAGGAAATAACGGGCGAACTGGTCGGTCAATTAAACGTGCATTTAATATTTCTCCTTCACTTGGACGGCCTTCACGACGAAAAAAACTACCAGGAATACGACCAACGGCATAAGTACGTTCCTGATAATTTACTGTGAGTGGAAAAAAATCCTGACCTATTTTTGCTTTTTTCTGACCAACAACGGTCACGAAAACTGCTGTGTCGTCCATACTGACCATTACAGCAGCAGTGGCCTGGCGTGCCATTATGCTAGTTTCCAGCGCGATGGTATGCTGACCATATTGAAATTTATGTACGATCGGGTTCAGCAAAATTTGAATCCTTAAATTTAAAGGTAAAAAGGATTTTAGCTTGCCATTAATAATTTTTTATTTTATCCTCAAAATATTAAGGATAATCTTTAAGCATCCTAGCAGCAAAGTTTCTTTTTACCACGAGAATTTTATTAGCAAAGAGTATTGCCAGAATAAAACTGCTGACGATTTATTAAATTTAAAAAACCTTAAAGGCTTATTGAACTAAATTTTTATGAAAAAAACTATTTAAATATTTACTTAAAATATTTTTATATAGTTATTAACTTTTATTTATTTAACGACGTAATCCTAGCTCTTCAATTAAATTAATATATTGATTAATATTTTTATATTTTAAATAATTCAATAATTTACGACGATGAGATACAATACGTAACAGACCACGTCGACTATGGTGATCTTTTTTATGCTTAGCAAAATGACATTGTAGTAGATTAATTTTAGCAGTTAACAAAGCAATTTGAACTTCAGTTGAGCCACTATTATTAGAACTATTACCATGTTTAATAACTATTTCTGCTTTATCTTTTATACTTAAAGCCATTAATAAACTCCAATAATATTACTATAACATTTAGTGCTAATCTTTCAACAGGCTAGTTTTGTAATATTGTACTCTTTTAGTGCTAATCTTTCAACATCTTAGTTTTATAATATTGTACTCTTTATTAAAAATTAACGCAAAATTAAAAATTAACGCAAATGAGTAATTGTTTTAAATTAATACTTTTTATATTTTATTGTAAAGGAAGATTAACAATTAAACGCTTAGGTACAATATTTCCATGCTCGTCTATTTGACCAATACCGATAAATTTTCGTATTTTACCTTCTGTAACACGTACTAATAAACCCTTATCTTCTAATTTAAATTTTGATATTTGAACTTTATGTCCATTTTTAAAATAAATTACATTAAGACTATGTAAATCTAAATTAACTTCTGGAAAATGGGCAATAGGACTATCAACTGGTAGCAATAAATTATCTAATAATTTTAAATATGAAATTCCTTGCATATTAGCTTGTTTAATTAAATTTTCTAAATACTCTAATGTAATCATTTCATTTGCTGAATACTCTGATACTCCTAAACGACGGAGCATAATAACGTGTGCACCACATTTTAACTTTTCACCAAGATCATCAATTATAGTTCTAATGTAAGTACCTTTAGAACAGTAAACTTCTAATTCGATCTCGTGATCTTCCCAACGAATTAATAGTAAATCATAAATTAAAATAGGACGTGCTATGCGTTTTATTTCAATATTTTGCCTTGCATACTCATATAATGGACGACCTTGATATTTAAGAGCAGAAAACATTGAAGGAACCTGTAATGTCTTACCAAGAAAACTATTTAATGCATGATTTAATTCATATTGATTAAAATTTAAAGGGCGTATTTGTATAATTTTCCCATCAGAATCAGAAGTATTAGTACGTTGCCCTAGATAAGCAATAACCCGGTATCGCTTATCAGAATTGAGTAAATACTGTGAAAACTTAGTAGCTTCTCCAAAACAAATAGGTAGCATACCAGTCGCTAAAGGATCTAACGAACCAGTATGTCCAGCCTTATTCGCATGAAACAAGTGTTTTACTTTTTGTAATATCGAATTAGATGATATACCTTTATTCTTATCTAAAAGTAATACACCATGTATATCGCGACTAGAATAAGCATTACTCATCATCACACCTTTTTAGTATTTTTTTGAAAACCTCATCATGATGATTATCATTAAATTTAATTTTGTTATTCTTATTAAGACTAGATATTAAATTTGATATTTTCATGCCTTCAATAAATGAATTATCATGAAAGAAACTCAATTCTGGAACAATACGTAAACACATCATTTTACCAATTAATATACGAATATAACTAGATGCTTGTTTTAATACTTTTAAACTATTGATTACTAATTCTTTATTATCTTTATCATGAAAAAAAGTAACAAAAATTTTAGCATAAGCTAAATCACGTGAAACTTTTACTCCAGAAACTGTCATCATCTTTAAACGTGGATCTTTTATTTCTCGTTGTAAAATAATAGAGATTTTTTTTTGCAACTCCTGCGCAACGCGCTGAGAGCGAGAAAACTCTTGATCCATCATAATCCCCAAACAATATAATCTTTAAGTAATTAGGGAGATTATACTCCCTAATTACTTTATAATAATTTATTATTTATTAACTGTATGTTTAACTTTAGTTATTTCAAATACTTCAATTATATCACCAATATGAACATCATTATAGTTTTTTACACCAATGCCACATTCTATTCCGTTACGTACTTCATTAACGTCATCTTTAAAGCGACGAAGTGATTCTAATTCTCCTTCATAAATCACTACATTATCACGGAGTACACGAATAGGATTATTTCGTTTAATATTACCTTCTGTAACCATACAACCAGCAATAGCACCAAATTTTGGTGATTTAAATACATTACGTACTTCTGCTAAACCAATAACCTGTTGTTTATACTCTGGAAGTAACATTCCACTAATCGCTAATTTAACTTCATCAATTAAATGATAAATAACAGAATAATAACGTAGATCTAAATTTTCGAATTCAATTAAACGACGTGCAGAATAATCAGCACGTACATTAAAACCTAAAATAATAGCATTAGAAGCTGCAGCTAAGCTCGCATCAGTTTCAGTAATACCTCCTACACCAGAACCAACGATTTTTAATTTTACTTTATTAGTAGAAAGTTTTAATAAAGAATCAGTAATTGCTTCAACAGAACCTTGTACATCAGCTTTTAGAACAATATTTAACTCTGATATTTCATCTTCTTCATTTATATTAGCAAACATGTTTTCTAAATTTAATTTTTGTTGACGTGCGAGCTTAACTTCACGAAATTTTCCTTGACGATATAATCCTACTTCACGAGCTTTTTTTTCGTCTCTTACAACTGTAACTTTATCACCAGCCGCCGGTACTCCAGATAAACCAAGTATTTCCACTGGAATAGATGGACCTGCCTGTATAACTTCTCGACCAAATTCATCACGCATAGCACGTACGCGCCCATATTCTAAACCACATAGGACAATATCACCTTTATGTAATGTACCTTCACGTACTAATATAGTTGCAACAGGACCACGTCCTTTATCAAGAAATGATTCTATAACCATACCGCTGGCCATACCTTCACGAATTGCAGTTAATTCTAAAATTTCTGCTTGTAATAAAATAGCATTTAATAAATCATCAATACCAGTTCCATCTTTTGCTGAAACTTTAACAAATATATTATCACCACCCCATTCTTCTGATATAATACCATATTGAGTTAATTCTTTTTTTAATTTATCTGGATTAGCTTCTGGTTTGTCTATTTTATTGATCGCAACTACAACTGGTACACCAGCTGCTTTAGCATGTTGAATAGCCTCTATAGTTTGAGGCATTACTCCATCATCAGCAGCTACTACTAAAACTACTATATCCGTTGCTTGAGCCCCACGAGCACGCATTGCAGTAAATGCAGCATGTCCTGGAGTATCTAAAAATGTAATCATACCATTTTCTGTTTCAACGTGATATGCTCCAATATGTTGAGTAATACCACCAGCTTCACCAGAAGCTACTTTAGTTGATCTAATATGATCTAACAAGGATGTTTTTCCATGATCAACATGTCCCATGATTGTTACTACTGGTGCTCTAGCTTCTAAAATGGAATTTATATCACGATCTCCCATGACGGATTCTTCTAACTCGTTTTCTCGTTTTAAGATAACTTTATGTCCCATATCTTCTGCAACTAATTGAGCCGTCTCTTGATCAATAACTTGATTAATAGTAACCATCGCTCCCATCTTCATCATAGCTTTAATAACCAAAGAACCTTTTACAGCCATTTTATTAGCTAATTCAGCTACAGTAATAGTTTCACTAATCACAACATTTCTATTCACTACTTGGACAGGCTTATTAAATACTTGTTGTAATGAACTTAATTTACGATTTTTATTACTTTTGCCACCACGAACTGCTGCACGTGCTTCTTCACGATCTGTTTTAGCTTCTGAATGTTTATTACTTTTCTTAGTTGGGCGAACTGCTTTAATATTACGAGTACGATTACGACTATTTTCTACTTCACGATCATTTTCATCTTCTGCTTGACGTGCATGACTAGATGTTGTAGTGTGATAATCTTCTTTATCTTCTTCATCTGGTTTTTCCCATTCAGCTGATTGCTCTGCAGCTAAACGGCGAGCTTCTTCGGCAATACGGCGTGCATTTTCTTCTAGCTTACGTCGTACTCCTTCTTCTGCTTTATGCTTTAATTCTGCAGCTTTAGCTTCACGACGAGCCTTATCAAACCGCATAACTCTAATTATTTGATCGGTAGGTTGATTTACTTTTTCATCTTCAGTTGTTTTACGCTTCGCATTTCTAGCTATTTCATTCTTGGCTTGCACTTCAGATTTGTGTTGTTTTTTCTGTTCAACTTCGAGATGTATTTGTTGTTTAATGATATTACGATTTACTAGCTCTTCTATTTGAGGTTTAGCTTCACTTTCTATTTTAGAATGAATTTGAGTTTGTTCAGACTCTTTATCATGTCCTTTTATATATGTACGTTTTTTGCGAACTTCAATTTGAACTGCTTTACTTTTACCTCCAGTTCCTGAAATGTTTAAGGTACTACGTATTTTACGTTGCAAAGTTAATTTTCCTGAATCAATAGCTTGACCATGTTCACGATTTAAGTGGGACAGTAAGGTCTCTTTTTCTTGCTGAGATACCGCATCATTTTCAGATTTTTGAATACCAGCATCAGCAAATTGCTGTACTAATCTATCAACTGGAGTATGAATTTTAGCAGCTAGCAATTTTACAGTTACATCTGTCATACTGTTTTTTCCTGTATTAAGCGTCATTGCCGAACCAGCAAATATTACGTGCAGCCATAATTAAAGAACCAGCTTTTTTATTATCTAATCCTTCAATATCTATAAGATCGTCAATACTTTGTTCAGCTAGATCTTCCATAGTATAAATACCTTTGGACATTAGACGATACGCTAAGATACGATCTATGCCTTCAAGTTTTAATAGATCTTCAGATGGTTTTTGATTACCAAGTTTTTCTTCTTTAGCTAAAGCTAAGGTAGTTAATACGTTTTTTGCGCGTTCACGTAATGATTCAATAATTTTTTTATCTATATTATTGATTTCTAATAACTCTTTTATTGGAATATAAACTAATTCTTCTAATGAGGAAAATCCTTCTGCAACTAACGTTTTAGCTAAATCTTCATCAAGGTCAAGATATTTAGTAAACAGATTAATAGCTGCATGAGATTCAGCTTGGTGTTTGGCTTGTAGATCATCTACAGTCATTACATTTAATTTCCAACCACTTAATTGAGAAGCTAAACGTACATTTTGTCCATTACGTCCTATTGCTTGGGCTAAATTAGTAGCTTCAACTGCAATATCCATACTGTGATTATCTTCATCAACTACAATTGATACTACGTCAGCAGGAGCCATTGCATTAATAACAAATTGTGCTGAATTATCATCCCATAATACAATATCAATACGCTCACCGCCTAATTCACTAGATACTGCTTGAACACGTGCCCCACGCATACCAACACAAGCACCCACAGGATCAATACGTTTATCGTTAGTTTTTACTGCAATTTTAGCACGTGAACCTGGATCTCGTGCAGCTGCTTTAATTTTAATTACTTCTTCACCAATTTCAGGTACTTCAATTCTAAACAACTCAATTAGCATTTCTGGTTTAGAACGTGTAAGAAATAATTGTGTGCCACGTGCTTCTGGTCGTACGGCATATAATACTCCACGAATACGATCTCCTGGACGAAAATTTTCACGTGGTAACATATCTTCACGAATAATTATAGCTTCAGCATTATTACCAAGATCCAAAGTAATATTATCTCTGTTTACTTTTTTTACTACACCAGTAATAATACGGCCTTCATGTTCCCGAAATTGAGAAACCATCATTGCACGCTCAGCTTCTCTTACTTTTTGTACTATAACTTGTTTTGCTGTTTGAGTTGTAATTCTATCAAAGGTAACAGATTCAATTTGATCTTCAACATAGTCACCTAATTTAAATGATGCATTTTCAAATTTAGCTGCTTCTATTGTAATTTCACGAGTTGGTTGTAATACTTCTTCAACGATTTTCCAACGGCGAAAAGTATCAAAATCACCATTACGGCGATCAATACTAACTCGTACATCAATCTCTTGTTCATATTTTTTTTTAGTCGCAGTAGCTAAAGCACTCTCTAATGCTTCAAATATTTTTTCACGTGGTAGGGCTTTCTCATTAGAAACGGCTTCGACTACAGCTAAAATTTCTTTATTCATACTGGTTAGCCTCAATTAAAACTTTTAAAAGCGAGGAACCAGATTCGCTTTCTGAACATTGATCAGTGCGAACATTTCATCGCTACCCTTAAAAAAATTACTGTGATCCTTTTTAATAATACCCGCAATGTATAATTATTTTATATGGTATACTCAATAATAAATTTTAATTTTAATACTTAATAAAACATACATACCATAATATTTAAAATTAGAAAATTTGATTATCAACAATACTAATTTTTTAATTACTGTTTTATTATTTTAATTAAAATCAATATTTTTATTCATTACACTACTAAATAAACTCGTTATTAACATTAATACAATAACAATTATTTATATTAATATTTTCGTTGATTTATTTAATAAGATCGATATTTATATTTCATGAATCTATTATGATTAATTGATAACTAAAGTACCTACTAGATCTAAGGATTAATTTTTACTCTAAAATTGAAATTAATTTTTCTAAAAGATATAAAAAAAGGGCTCTTAGTTGCCCATTTAGCTCATTTAATTTTTAGATAATAAAAAACCCCGAACTTTCGGGGTTTTTTATTATCTAACTAACCCTAATATAATAGTATTTAAAATTATAATTTTAAAATTAAATATTTCAATAAAACATCATATATTTGTTAATTTTACACATCTAAATGGTTGCGGGGGTCGGATTTGAACCAACGACCTTCGGGTTATGAGCCCGACGAGCTACCATACTGCTCCACCCCGCGATTGAAAATATATAAATATAAACTTTATGCTAAATTTAAAAAATATGCAAATTATATTAGAATGAAAAATAATTTAGTACCGAGGACGGGACTTGAACCCGTAAGCTCAAATGAGCATTACCACCTCAAAGTAACGTGTCTACCAATTTCACCACCTCGGCATGTACCCGATATATTATTGAGGAACATCATTCCCTTGTATATTCAATTTATTTTGACTTTGATGCTGTATGGGTGAGTTTAAAGTCTCCCATTTGCTTATTTTCAAAGATTTATTACGGTTAAAATTTCCTAATATTAAACTACAAACAAAGAATAAAGTAGCAAATAAAGCAGTAATTCGAGTTATGAAATTAATAGATCCATTTATACCAAATAAAGAGGTAGAAGCATTTGAACCTAATGAAATCCTTGGATCAGCACCTTTTCCTGGTTGTAACATGATTAAAATTATAAGACTAATAGCCACAATAAGAAATACAATTAACAGGACTTCATACATAAAAATTTATTTCCTTAAAACATACTTAAATTTTTAATTCTTCTAAAAAAACAATATATATCTTTTAAAGTATTTTATTATTTTAAGATAGTTTTAATAATTATTAATAAATATTTTAAGCAAAAGTGTGAATTTTTGCAAATTTAATTTTTTATTGATTTTATTGCATCAGCCATTTTATGTGCTAATGCAGTGATCTGTGTTTCATCTTCACCTTCAACCATTATGCGAATTAATGGTTCAGTACCAGATTTACGAAGTAATAAACGACCTCGTCCAGCTAATATTTTTTCAGCTCCATTACTAACCATCTTAATTTTATTACTTTCTAAAGGATCCCTAGTACCATCAAATTTTACATTTACTAGAACCTGTGGTAACATTTTTACACCACTACAGAGATCGTGTAAGCTCATATAATTACGTACAATAGCAGTAAGTACTTGTAAACTAGCTACTATACCATCGCCAGTAGTAGTTTTATCAAGTAAAATAACATGACCAGAATTTTCTGCTCCTAATCGCCATTTTTTTTCTTTCATTTTTTCAAGTACATAACGATCTCCAACTTTAGCACGAGTGAATGGAATACCTAACTGTTTGAGTGCTAGTTCTAAACCCATATTACTCATTAAGGTACCAACAACTCCACCTTTTAACTGACCTTGTCGTAAACCTTCTCGTGCAATGATATAAAGAATTTGATCACCATCAACTTTATTGCCAAGATGATCAATCATCATGATACGATCCCCATCTCCATCATATGCTAAACCTAAATCTGCTTTCTCATCTAATACACATTTTAATAATAAACGTAAATCTGTAGTACCACATTCTTTATTAATATTCATACCATTAGGTTGAGTAGCAATAGTAACAACTTTAGCTCCTAATTCACTTAAAACATTAGGTGCAATATGGTAAGTAGCACCATTTGCACAATCAACTACTATTTTTAAACCGTTAAGACTAAGCTCATTTGGAAAAGTACCTTTACAAAATTCAATATATCTACCAGCAGCATCAACAATACGACTAGCGCGTCCTAGTTGAGTAGATTTTACACATGTCATTGGTTTTTCTAATTCTAATTCAATTGCTCGCTCTACTTCATCCGGTAGTTTAGTTCCTTCTGCAGAAAAAAATTTAATTCCATTATCGTCAAATGGATTATGTGAAGCGGAAATAACAATCCCTGCTTCAGCACGAAATGTACGTGTTAAATAAGCAATAGCTGGTGTTGGCATAGGACCAGTAAATGCAGCTGAAAGACCAGCTGCCGCTAAACCAGCCTCTAAAGCAGATTCTAACATGTAACCAGAAATACGAGTGTCTTTACCGATTAGAACTTTACGTGATCCATGATGTGTTAGTACTTTACCTGCAGCCCATCCTAATTTTAGTACAAAATCAGGTGCTATGGGTATTTCACCAACTTTACCACGAATACCATCTGTACCAAAATATTTATGGTTAATTTTCATTGCTTTTTCCTTTTGCTTTTCTTAGCATAGAGACGATACACATAGCTTCAATGGTTTCTTTTACATCATGTACGCGAATAATATTAGCTCCTTGTATAGCAGCAATTACTGCACAGCTAATGCTACCAATGAGACACTGGGAAGGATTATTATTTAATAATTGACCAATCATTGATTTACGTGACATTCCTACTAAGACTGGTAAATTAAAATGGTGAAATTTATTTAAGTTAGCTAAAAGCTCATAATTATTATGAATGGTTTTGCCAAAACCAAATCCAGGATCTATAATCAAATTATTTTTTTTGATGCCAGCTAATTCACAACGTTCTATCTGTTGAATAAAATATTTATTTACTTCATTTAAAATATTTTTATAATGGGGAGCTTGTTGCATATTATGTGGTTCTCCTTGCATATGCATCAAACATATTGGTAATTTAGTTTCAGCTGCAGCTTGTAATGCACCTGGTTTAGATAACGAACGAATATCATTAATCATATGAGCACCTGCTAATGCAGATTCACTAATAACTTCAGGTTTTGATGTATTAACAGAAATCCATATTTTAAAACGCTTTGCAATAGCTTCAACTATTGGAATTATACGTTCCAACTCTTGTTCTATGCTCACTTCATTTGCACCTGGACGTGTTGATTCACCACCAATATCAATAATAGTAGCACCATGGTTAATCATTTTATTTGTATAAGTAAGTGCATCTACTGTTTTATTGTATTTACCACCATCATAAAAAGAGTCTGGTGTAATATTCAAAATACCCATTACATGTAAGCATGATAAATCAAGATAAGAATTACCTGAATATAAATACATAGCACTAAGCTCCTTGCTTAAAACCAGTACAAAGTAAAAAACCCTGATTAATCCAGGGTTTTTATGAATAATTAAATCTTATTTATCAAATTGTTCAGTTATGTTATTGTCTGTATTTGTTGTACATTTATTATCAACTGAATGTATTGTTTTAGATATTTCATTTTCATCATCCGCTCGAGGACGTACTGCACGACGTGCCATCAAATCATCAATTTGAGGAGTATCTATAGTTTCATATTTCATTAGGGCATCTTTCATTGCATGTAAAATATCTATATTTTCATGTAAAATACGACGAGCACGTTGATAATTACTATCAATTAAATGTTTAACTTCCTGATCAATAATTCGTGCTGTTTCATCAGACATATGCTTTACTTTTGCAACAGATCGTCCAAGAAATACCTCACCATCCTCTTCTGCATATAAAAGCGGACCTAACTTTTCTGAAAACCCCCATTGTGTAACCATATTACGTGCTAAATTAGTGGCTATTTTAATATCATTAGAAGAGCCAGTAGATACTTTTGCCACACCATAAATAATCTCTTCAGCTAGGCGGCCTCCATATAAAGTTGAAATTTGACTTTCTAATTTTTGTCTGCTAGAAGTAATAGCATCTCCTTCAGGTAAAAAAAATGTAACCCCCAATGCTCTACCGCGCGGAATAATAGTAACTTTATGCACCGGATCGTGTTCTGGTACTAGACGTCCAATAATAGCATGTCCCGCTTCGTGATAAGCGGTAGACTCTTTTTGTAATTCAGTCATAACCATAGAACGACGCTCTGTTCCCATCATAATTTTATCTTTAGCTTTTTCAAATTCTCCCATGGATACTACACGCTTATTACTTCTTGCAGCAAATAAAGCTGCTTCATTAACTAAATTAGCTAAATCAGCACCAGAAAACCCAGGTGTTCCACGTGCAATAATCACTGCATCAACATCATTAGCTAATGGCACACGACGCATATGTACTTTTAAAATTTGCTCACGACCACGCACATCGGGTAAACCAACAACTACTTGACGATCAAAACGACCTGGCCTTAATAAGGCTGGATCAAGTACATCTGGACGATTTGTTGCTGCAATTACTATAATTCCCTCGTTGCCTTCAAAACCATCCATTTCTACTAACATTTGGTTTAAAGTTTGCTCACGTTCATCATGTCCACCTCCTAGACCTGCACCACGTTGACGACCTACAGCATCAATTTCATCTATAAAAATAATACATGGTGCAGTTTTTTTTGCTTGCTCAAACATATCACGAACACGAGATGCCCCTACTCCTACAAACATTTCCACAAAATCAGAACCAGAAATAGTAAAAAATGGTACTTTTGCTTCACCTGCAATTGCCTTTGCTAATAGTGTTTTACCAGTACCAGGTGGACCAATCATTAGAATTCCTTTTGGTATTTTACCACCTAATTTTTGAAATCGACTTGGTTCACGTAAGTATTCAACAAGCTCACTAACTTCTTCTTTAGCTTCATCACACCCAGCTACATCTGCAAAAGTGATTTTAATTTGATCTTCATTTAGCATACGAGCTTTACTCTTACCAAAAGAAAGAGCTCCTCTTCCACCACTACCCTGCATCTGCCGCATGAAAAAAAACCATACACCAATAAGAAGAAGCATTGGAAACCATGAAATAAAAATAGAAGCTAATAGGCTTGGTTCTTCTGGAGCTTCACCTATTACTTTTACATTTTTAGTCAACATATTATCAAGTAATTTAGGATCATTGACTGGAATGTAAGTTTTATATTTATTATTATCATTTTTAATGAACTTAATCTCACGCCCATTAATATGTGCTTCTCGGACTTGATCTCTATTCACTTCCGACAGGAAAGTTGAATAATCAACAATATGATTATTCGACTCACTAGGCCCAAAGCTCTGGAATACTGACATTAAAACGATAGCGATAACTAACCAGAGAATTAGGTTTTTTGCCATATCACTCAACGGACTAACCTCATATTACAACAATATTATCAAATAGCGTAAGGTACTATTATATTCTTTATTTATAGTATCGGAATACTTGTATTTATTTCATCTAATTCTTTGAATCTAAGATTCATATCTTAAATTAAAATTACAGATAATATTTAAAATAAATACATTAATTATTTTTTATTACGAAACTAATGTTTTCAGATTATAATTTCAGTCCTATCGCCACAATGTATACTTCACGTGAACTTAACCGTGAAGCATTTGGTTTGCGAATTTTTACTTTATTAAAAAGGTAGCGAATTTTTTGTAAATATTCATAGAATCCTTCTCCCTGAAAACCCTTTATAATAAGATTTCCACCTGGAACTAATACTCTACGACACATTTTTAATATTAACTCTAATAAATACATAAAACGTGGAATATCAATAGCAGATTTACCACTTATGTTAGGTGCCATATCCGACATTACTACTTGTATTTTATATCTATCTATACGTTCTAATAATGTTTTTAATATCTTATCATCACAAAAATCACCTTGTATAAAATCAACACCATTAATATGATCCATTGGTAACAAGTCGCAGGCAATAATATGGCCACTACTTCCAATTTGTTTGATCACATATTGAGACCAACCACCTGGTGCAGCTCCTAAATCTATTACTGTCATTCCCGGTTTGAATATTTTATCAAGTTGCTGTATTTCTTTAATTTTAAACCAAGAACGAGAACGCAACTTTTTTTTATGTGCTTCTTGTACATATTTATCGCTAAAATGTTTCTGCAGCCAGTGATTAGAGCTGGCCGAACGCTGTTTAATAGTCATCATTTTTATTGTAACAGATTATGATATTGATAACTTAATGTGCTATCAATTACTTAAACCTAATAGCATAACATAAATGAAATCAGGTATAATTATTGAATTTAACTTTTTTAGATTACTACATGTTTAAATTTTCACATAGAAATAAAATGAAATACTTTATCTAAAAAGTACGAACAATTTTATAAAATTATAATAAAATTAATAAAAATAAAAAAATATATTTTTTCTATACATATTATTGTTTAAGCTATTATATATTAAATAAATACGAGATATATATATAAATGGAATAAAAAGGCTGCAAAGCGGCCTTTTTATTCCAAAATAAAACTGTAATTATTAAAATAATTTTAATCAATATTTAAATGTATTCTACTTTAAGGATTTCATATTCAACATCTCCGCCAGGAGTTTGTACAATAGTAATATCTTCAGCTTCTTTTCCAATTAGACCACGTGCCATAGGAGAATTAATTGAAATAAGATTTTGTTTGAAATCAGCTTCATCATCTCCAACAATTCGATATGTAAACCTTTCTTCTGTATTTATGTTCAGTACAGTAACTGTAGAACCAAAGATAACTCGGCCAGTTTTCGGTATTGTGGTAATATCAATAACCTGTGCATTTGAAAGTTTTGCTTCAATTTCATGAATACGCCCTTCGCAAAATCCTTGTTCTTCACGAGCTGCATGATATTCTGCATTTTCTTTTAAATCACCGTATTTACGAGCTTCAGCAATAGATGCTATTATACGCGGACGTCTTACACTTTTAAGTTCATTTAATTCTTCACGCAATTTTTCAGTACCCTGTAACGTCATCGGAATCTGATTCATTTTAGGTCCTCGTCATCTATACTATTTTGATTAATAGCGCTATATCTGATCGATAATAACAAAAAATTTATCTATATAAAAATACTTTGATTAATAAATATATATATAAATAATTGTTTATATTAGTAATTTTCTATAGGATATTACTAATATAATATTTATTTTTTGAAATTGTTTTCATATTATGTATTATCTATAATCTATTTATTATTAGATATTTATCTCTATGAATTTTAGTATATTAATTTAAGTAAATATCAACAAATATTAATGATACTACTAATGACATAGGCTTATCAAAAATAAGATGAAAAATAAATATAGATTAGAATCAATAATATCATTATCAATAATAAATAGTATTGTATTTAAAAAACTTAATCAGTTTATTTAAGTTAACATGATTTATTTATTAACATATAAAATCTAGTATTTGATTACACTTCATATAAATACTGAGTATACAAATAAATTGAATTCTAATTTATTAGTTACTAACTATAATCTTTATTTTTTTTAGAAAATTTTTTCTTTAACTAAAAATTAATAATTAAAAATTAAATTAAATGAATAATATAATTATTTAAGTTTTATTAATGATATTTAATACATATATGATTAATGAATATATCTTTACATGATATATTATTCTTTATTGATATTAAGGTAATATATATAAAATAATAGTATTTATTATATTATTAATAATAATTAAAAATATTAATTATTAAATAATACAAAAAATTATAAGAATAATAATATATAATTAAATGATAATTTCAGTAAATGTAATTCATTTATATCTTTAAAATTTCTTAACTAATAATTTTTAAAAAAATACACTGTATATTTAAATAATCAAACCATTATTTTATATAATAAAAAATCTTAAATCACATAGTAATTCATGATTATAGCATTTAGCAATATATATTACTAAAAAAGTTAACAACCATTACAGTAAAAGTATTTATTATTGGATTACTATTAATAAGTTAAATTATTAATCTAAATGGTTTGCTATATATAGCATATATGACAAAAAATATTAATAACTTAATCTATTTAACTATAAGATATTTTTTGAAATAGTATATTGATGGACTTATAAAAAAAAATAATTAACCAAATTAGATTTGAATATATTAGTGGTTATAACTTTTTAAAAAATAGTACAAATCTTTTATTGAAAGCATAGTATATTATTATGTAAGATAAATAATCTTTTAAGAAATTTAAACTTTATTATTTTTTTAAGTTAAGAGTTAATAGATTTAAATAATCCAATAATATTAAATTATTAAATACATTAATAATATATTATTAATTATATAATATATATATTACTATATTACAAATATTATATAAACAAATTTTACGTTATTAACTATAACGATTTTTTATGTTTTTTATCAATAGATGATTATTATAAATCGTCAAAAAAATTAAAATTTCTTAATTGCTTATCTTCTATTTTTAATTCTAACATTTTAGTGTTTTGAGAAATAAAATAGATTATATCTGCACATAATTGTTTAATGCCATCACAATTAATAGAAGATATCAAATAGTATTTTTCATTCCATTCAAGTAATTTTATAATTTTCATTGCACGATTTTTTACCTCTTCATGACTTATAATCAAATCAATTTTATTAAATACTATCCAACGAGGCTTATGAAAAAGTTTACTGCTATATTTTTCTAGTTCATGCATAATAATACGTGCATTGTTAACTATAGTAGATGTATTAGTAGATGAAATATCAATTAAATGTAATAATACTCGACATCGTTCTAAATGCTTAAGAAAACGAATGCCAAGACCAGTTCCTTCTGATGCTCCTTCAATTAAACCTGGAATATCAGCAACGACAAATTGATTACTATTACTACTATCCATTCGTACAACACCAAGACTTGGAACTAAAGTAGTAAATGGATAACTAGCTACTTTTGGAGTTGCTGCAGATACTGCACGAATAAAAGTAGATTTACCTGAATTTGGCAAGCCTAACATACCTACATCTGCTAATAGCATAAGCTGTAAGTATAAATCACGTTTCTCACCAGGTGTACCAAGTGTATTTTGACGTGGAGTACGATTTATAGATGATTTAAAACGAATATTTCCTAATCCATGCCAACCACCTTTAGCTACTATTAATTTTTGTTTATGATATATCATATCACCCAACACTTCATCGACTATTTTGTTAATAACTCGCGTACCTATCGGTACTTTAATAATAATATCTTTACCTTTTTTACCAGTACATCCACGACTCTGACCATTTTGTCCACATTCAGCTGAGAAACATTTTTTGAATTGATATGCTAGTAAAGTATTGATATTTTGATCGGCTTCTATATATACATCACCACCATCACCACCATCACCACCATCTGGACCACCTTTAGGAATATATTTTTCACGGCGAAAACTAATACAACCATTACCACCATCACCTGCAATTACTAAGATTGTTGCTTCATCAACAAATCTCATTATATTTATCCTTGCTTACTTAATTATTTATTAGTTTAATTAATTAATATTTATTAATAATTTAGAATTAAAATTCTAATTATTAATATCATTATGAAAAGTTAATTAATTAATATTATTTATATACAATTAGTATAAAATTTGGTAAAAATGTAGATTTGTTTAATTTTTATTAAGATATAAAGGATTCAATTTTCTATGGATTAATATATTAACTATATGAGTATTTTTTATTAAAATAGTAATTTTTATATTAATGTATTTATGTTAATAACTTAACCTAAAGTTATTAAGCTAAAATACAATACTTAATTAAGAAGTAATAATACTAATATATTTACGGTTATTAGGACCTTTTACTTCAAATTTAACTTTGCCAGTTTTAATAGCAAATAAAGTATGATCACGTCCACACTTTACATTCTTACCTGGATGGAACTTAGTACCTCTTTGTCGCACAATGATATTACCGGCAAGAACAGATTCACCACCAAAACATTTTACGCCTAAACGTTTTGATTTAGAATCTCTACCATTACGAGTAGAACCACCTGCTTTTTTATGTGCCATAATTATATACCTTTTCTTTATTCTTCACTAAATAGTGATATCAGTAATTTTTACATCAGTGAACCATTGACGATGGCCGGCTTGTTTACGATAATGTTTACGCCGACGAAATTTAACTATTTTTACTTTATTACTACGATTATGGGTAATAATTTCAGCTTTAATTAGACTACCTGAAACTAATGGTGTACCAAATTTTATATCATCACCATTTACAATCATCAAAACATTACGAAAATGTACAGTTTTACCTATTTCATCATCAAGCTTTTCTAACCGAATAGTTTGACCTTTAATAACTCGATATTGTTTTCCACCACTTTGAAAAATCGCGTACATTACAAACTCCAATTTTATGTATTTTTTTATATATAAAAAATATTTAAAATTTATTTTTCTTTTTTAAAAAATTATACGAAAAAATACAATGTATTTAAAACAATTTAAACAAGATTATATTTTTTAAATTTACTTTTAATTTGAAATTACATTTAGTAAACGTAAATTCTATATTAGAAATAATAATTAAGTATTACTAATAAAATACATGTAAAAAATAAAAGTATCAGATATTATCTGAGTATTAAGTTTTAAATGTTTTTCAATCAGAAAAAAGAAAAAATATTTACAACTAACCAATTTATGATTAAATCATTTAAACATATAGAAATATAAAATATATGATTTATACTCTAACATATTAATTAAAATTTTATTTATAAATTAATTTGTATATTAAGTTAAGTCTTATATTCAATTTCATCTTTTTTTATTCTTTCAATTCGTCCTTCAATTGCTTTTAGTTTTTCTTCAATACGTTCATATCCACGATCAATATGATAAATACGATCTACAAGAGTAGTACCTTCTGCTATACAACCAGCTAATACAAGACTCGCAGAAGCACGTAAATCAGTAGCCATAACTTGTGCTCCAGATAACATTTCTACACCATGACAAATTACAGTATTACTTTCGATTTCTACCTGTGCTCCCATACGAATTAGTTCAGGAATATGCATAAAACGATTTTCAAAGATTGTTTCTGTTATTAATCCAGTACCATTAGCCACTAAATTCAATAATGTAAATTGGGCTTGCATATCAGTTGGAAAACCTGGATATGGTGCTGTTTGAATACTTACTGATTTTGGACGTTTTTCATGCATATTTAAGCTAATCCAATCTTTACCAATTTCAATATCAGCACCTGCATCTCGCAATTTTTCAAGCACTATATCTAAAGTATCTGGTTTGGTATTACAACAAAGTACGTTACCTCGAGAAACAGCAGCTGCTACTAAGAAAGTACCAGTTTCAATTCGATCTGGTAGTACACTATAAATACCTCCTTCTAAATACTTAACTCCTTCTATGATAATATTATTTGTTCCTGCACCACTAATTTTAGCTCCTAATGTATTAAGAAAATTTGCAGTATCAACAACTTCTGGCTCACGTGCTACGTTTTCAATAAAAGTGATACCATGAGCAAGTGTAGCTGCACTCATAATAGTAATAGTAGCACCTACACTTATTTTATCCATAATAATATGAGCCCCTCTTAAACGACCATTCACATAAGCTCTAACATAACCATCTGATAATGTTATATTAGCACCTAATTTCTCAAGACCACTAAGATGAAGATCGACTGGTCGAGCACCAATAGCACAACCTCCAGGAAGTGAAACTTGACCTTGGCCAAATCGTGCAAGAAGAGGACCTAAAGTCCAGATTGAAGCGCGCATTGTTTTTACTAATTCATATGGTGCACAAAAAATATTAACTTTGCTTGCATTAACATAAACTGAACCATTACGTTCAACATGGGCGCCTAAATAAGTTAATAATTTTATAGTTGTATCTACGTCACGTAGATTTGGTACATTTTGAATTTCTATCGGTTCTTTCGATAATAAAGAAGCAAAAAGAATAGGTAATGCCGCATTTTTAGCACCAGAAATAAATACTTTACCTCTTAAACGAATAGGACCTTGTATACGAAATTTTTCCATCAATGCTACTCTCAATTACTTAGCTATTGACGTACATAACAGTTTATTTAAAAATGTTTGATTTTTGATTCAATCTCCATTCATCAGGAGTATATGTTTTGATTGATAGAGCATGAATTTTATTATCCTGAATGTATTTCATTAAAGGTTCATAAATTACTTGTTGTTTTTTAATACGACTAAGTTCTTTAAACATTTCTCCTATAGCAATAACTTGAAAGTGTTTACCATCTTTACTCATTACATGTACTTCTTCTAAAGCTAGAGCATTTACTAACACAGCTTGAACTTCACTAGTTTCCATTATCAATTACTTTTTAGTTATTAAACTTAGATTAATTATTAAATTTAAATAGATAATTTTAGAAAAAAAATTATTAATAACATTACATGTTTAAATTAATAAATTATTGCCTTAATTAATATTCAGGGACTTTTTTAGCAGAAAAAATAATTTGTTGCAAATTATAGATCACAATTAATGATCTCAATTTATCTGTAATACCAATAAATATTAATTTCCTACCATGTGCACGTGCTATTTCCCGTAAGTGTACTAACAAAGCCAAACCGACAGAATCGACTCTCTCAAGTTCTGCAATATTAATAATATTAATATTGTTCATTACATTTTTACGTCGACGCCACAATACTAATAATGTGTCACGTTCTAATCTTCCTTTTAATATCAATGTATTGTTAGTGCATTTCCAATATAAAGAATTGCTCATTATTATCTATCACCAGAAATTATAGGTTGATTTGCATAATTTTTTAGCTGTTTTATTAAGCCACTAATACCTTTAATACGCAATAAATCATTCCATTCATTTTGCTTAGTAATGATCATACTAATACCTTCAGCTACCATATCATATACTTGCCAATTACCAGTTTGAGAATTTTTACGCCACTGAAAATCTAAGCGAATCGGTAATTGACTATCATCATTATCAATAATATTAATTCTAATTGTAATAATTTTAGCTGTACCAATAGCTTGTTCAGGCTGAATATGATAAATTTGACCATGATAGAGCATCAATATTTGACTATAAACTTTCACTAAGTAATCAGTAAATGCTTTAGTATAATTAGTACGTTGTTCTGGTGTAGCTTCATGATAATAATGACCAAGTACTAATGCACTAGCATATTTAATTTGAATATAAGGTAATAATTCTTGACGCATAATATCGCGCATATAATCTGGATTTTTCTTGATTTTCAAACTTTCATTTTTTAAACGAGTAAATGTTTTCGTTGCAACTTTTTCCATTAATTGATAAGGATTATTTTGAGCTAAAGTAGTAACTGCTGCTGACGGGACGATTGGTAACATAAAAATCAGTAATCGCAGTAAGCATTTAAGCATATATTTAAACCCCTCTTTTTATTTTTATTTTTATTTTTATTTTTATTTTATAAATAATATAAATACCTTAAATTAATTTGTAATTTTAAATCTATAATTTTTGTTCATTTTCTTTGTTCTTATAGAAGAATTTACCTATAATATCTTCTAATATTAATACTGATTTAGTATCTCGTAGTGTACTACCATCTTTTAGCATTGTTGAACCTAATTCAGGATCATCAAAACCTAAATTAAGCGCTAAAAACTGTTCGCCAAGTAATCCTTGAGTACGGATTACAAGTGAACTAGTATCAGAAATTTTATTAGCATATTTATTACTAATTCTCATAGTAACTCTTGGTAATAAAGATTTTTCATCTAATGTAATATTTATTACTCTACCAATTACCACACCTCCAATTTTTACTGGAGAGCTTATTTTTAATCCTCCAACATCACTGAAAATAGCATATAATTTCCAAGTTGGTTCATTACGAAATAATTTAAAATTAGTTCCATGTAGACTAAAAAATAACAAGCTTATTAAAGCAAATAGCATAAATAAACCTACTAAAATTTCGTTTTTCTTACTTTGCATTACATTAATTTCCAAACATTATTGTTGTCAGGATAAAATCTAAACTGAATATTGCTAATGAAGCATGTACCACGGTACGTGTTGTTGCCAAACTAATACCTTCTGAGCTAGGAATAGCATTATAGCCATTTAATAAACCTATCCATGTTACAATAATTCCAAAAACTGTACTTTTAATTATACAATTTAAAATATCAGTATATAGGTCTATTCTGCTTTGCATCGTAGACCAATAAATACCAAAATCAATATTTTTCCATACTACTCCTACAATAGTGCTACCAATAATTCCCATAGAAATAAAAATTAGCGTTAATAACGGCATACTAATACATCCTGCCCAGAAACGTGGAGATACTAAACGTCGTAATGGATCTACTGCCATCATTTCCATAAGAGCAAGTTGTTCAGTAACTTTCATTAAACCAATTTCTGCAGTCAAAGCTGATCCTGCACGACCTGCAAATAGTAATGCAGTAACAACTGGTCCAAGTTCACGTAGTAGTGAGATCGATACTAATGTTCCAAGACTATCTTCAGTATTGTATGTCCTAAGTACTAAGTATCCTTGTAAACCAATAACCATACCAATAAATAGTCCAGAAACTACAGTAATGACAAGAGATAAAACTCCAACATTATACAGTTGTTTGACTAATAGAGGTAAATTTTTACGAAAAGTAGGTTTCCCTACGAGAGTACGGCACAACATCACTCCAGCTCGACCAAAAGCCGTACAAACATTTATACCCTGGCATCCAAGTGCAGCCAGTGCTTGTAGCAACATTTGCTTTAGTTTCTCCTTATGCAGGTTAAATCGTTCAGATAATCTCCTGCAGTAAAATGAAAAGAAACAGGGCCATCTGCATTACCTTCAATAAATTGACGTACAGATGGATTTGGATTTCTACGTAATTCTAGCGCACTGCCTTGAGCAATAATTTTTTGTTCGGCAACAATATATGCACGATCAGCAATACTTAAAACTTCATGTACATCATGTGAAACTACAATACAAGTCACTCCTAAAGCATGATTAAGTTCATTAATCAATTTTACTAGTACTCCCATTGTAATTGGATCTTGTCCTACAAATGGTTCATCAAACATAATTAAATCAGGTTCTAATGCGATAGCCCTTGCTAGTGCAGCACGACGTGCCATACCTCCAGAAAGTTCTGCCGGTTTAAGCTGTGCTGCTCCGCGTAGACCTACTGCTTCTAACTTCATCATTACGGTACTATGTAATAAAGGTTCTGGTAACTTAGTATGCTCTCTTAGTGGCCAAGCAGTATTTTCATAAACATTAAGATCACTAAAAAGTGCATTAGATTGAAACAATATGCTCATTTTTTTACGTACTTCGTATAATTTATTACGAGAAAGTTTAGGTATATTACTACCGTTAAACCAGATATCACCTTGATCTGGTTGTAATTGACCGCCAATTAGGCGCAATAAAGTTGTTTTACCAATGCCAGAAGGTCCCATAATAGCAGTAACTTTTCCGGTAGGTACTGTTAGAGAAATCTTATCAAAGATAGTCCGATTTCCGTGTGAGAAGCTTACGCTACAAACCTTCACTAAATTGGTTTGTTGCTGGATCATCTTTACCTCTATTATTGTATTCAAATAGGGCTTTATTGATTTCGTAAATATTGAATACTAACAATTATCTACAATAAGTTTACGAAAATTTATTTATTAGATGTGATCAAAGGTTTTAAATTTACTTATTTTTAATATTAAAATATATTATTTTTGAAAATTAACAAAATTAAATATCGCAAGAAAATAAATTTCCAAAACATTAACCATATATTGCAGAATGTAATCTTTATTTTATCTATATGAATTTATTTAAAGTAATTTACATATCTTTATACAATAAGTAATTAATTTCATTCTATGACTATAGTAAAAGTACTACTATTGACTATTAATATGATTAGTTAAATATTAGCACTTTCTTCAGTAAACTCATTTTTTATTTTATTTCTTGTTAATTAAACAATAAATATAAAAATATACAACACAATGATTAAGTTATAATTAGTATGATAATAATTAAATAATTTGTATATATATATTTAGATAAATATAAACTTAAATTTAGTACAAGAAAACCTCTATATGTATATGTTCTTACTATTTATTAATATTTGAATTTATTTTTTAAATATCAATTAAATTATACAAATCTCAATAACTATAAATTTATATTTAAATACATATAGCAATTTTTCTTCTTTTATTAATTTACAATATTATTATATGTAATATTGAGAATACTTACAGTAAGTATTACTTTAACTATATACTATGTTGGATATGTTATAAATTAAAGATTAATAATAAATCTATTTAAAAATTTTATAGATAATAAATCTATTTATTTGTACTAAAAAAATTTATTAACAATTATTGAGATTCTATTTTCTTTTATACATACTTATTTCAATTAAAAAACAATGCAGAGATAGTATAGGTAAAGTATTAATATCAGTATACCTATACTCTTTATGTACTGTATGTACATTTTTCCTAAAATTTTTCTGAAAGACTTTCAACAAAGTAAAATCTATTAACTTTAGGTTAATAGACTTTATAAGTTTTATAGCTATTATTCAGCTTAATGCTTATTATAATGTATTTAAGGATAGAATAAGAATGTTACATGAGCAACAGGATTTTAATTATCAAAAAATTGGCAAAAAAGTACTACGTATTGAACGCGAAGGATTAGATCAACTTGAACAATATATTAATGCTGACTTTAGCTATACATGTCAAATTATCTTTAATTGTCGCGGTAAAGTAATAGTTATGGGTATGGGTAAATCTGGACACATAGGTAAAAAAATAGCAGCAACATTTGCTAGTACTGGTACCCCATCATTTTTTGTACATCCAAGTGAGGCTAGCCATGGAGATTTAGGAATGGTTAGCTCTAACGATATAGTAATTGCAATATCTAATAGTGGGGAATCACATGAAATTCTTTCATTAATTCCTATGTTAAAGCGGCAGAAAATAAAATTAATATGTATTAGTAGTTGTTCAGAAAGTAGTATGGGTCGAGTATCTGATGTTCATTTATGTGTTAAAGTTCCTAAAGAAGCATGCCCGTTAGATCTTGCTCCTACCAGTAGTACTACTGCAATGTTAGTAATGGGAGATGCATTAGCTGTAGCTCTATTAGAGGCTCGTGGATTTACATATGAAGATTTTGCACTTTTACATCCTGGAGGATTATTAGGTCGTAAGCTATTACTACATGTTTGTGATATTATGCATAGCGGAGAAGATATGCCATATGTTACATTTGATGCATCATTACGAGATGCGCTACTTAATATTACTAGTAAAAAACTTGGTTTAACAGTTGTCGTTGATAACTCAATGAAAATTAAAGGAATATTTACTGATGGTGACTTACGTCGTGTGTTTGATAGAGGAATGAATTTATATTCAGTTCGCATACAAGATGTGATGACCCATGGTGGTATTCGTATTCATTCAGACATGTTAGCAATTGATGCACTTAATCTTATGCAAAAAAAAAATATTACTTCACTAATAGTAACTGATAATTACAATAATCAGTTGCTTGGAATTATACATATGCATGATATTTTACGTGCAGGTATAGTTTAATTTTATTAAAATCGATTAATAAAACATTAATCATTTAATAAAATAATAATTTATTAATTATTTGTATGCCTTTAACGATGAAAGATATTTATTTTTTTTAGTTTTTTGTTAGTAATGAATTATTTTAATCAAAATATAAATTAGAAAGTATGAATATACTAAGCCAGGGATAATTTAGCATGATTATAAGCATGCGTCGTCTAATACTAATTATAGGCATGTTAGCTTTGATAACAATTATTTGGAATTCAATTCATCACAATAATAACAACAATAATGTTGTAGTAGATATAGATAAAATTTCAACTAATACAATGGGATATTCAAATACTATACTCTATAATTATGCAGGTATATTAGCTTATAAGATTATTTCTACTCGAACAAGTTATTTTCCAACCAGTAAAATTGTTTGGTTTAATAATCTAACCATGATAAGTTATGATGAAAATAAAGTTCCTACTTGGTCGATTCGTGCAGATAAAGCAAAATTAACTAATAATGTGATTTTTTATCTTTTAGGACATGTTGAAATTAAAGCATTAAAAAAAGATTTTCAAATCAATAGTATCCAAATAAAAACGATGAAAATCAATTTATTGACCCAAGATATAGAATCTAATGACGAAATTATTATTCGTGGTCGTAATTTTTATTCTCAGGGCAGAAAAATGCGTGGAAATTTACGAAAAAAACATGCTGAACTACTAGAAAAGGTAACTACTATTTATGAAATTGACAATAAGAAACAATAATATTAAAGCGCTTTTAGCACAAATATTATTAGTAATTCACTTACCAGTATTAGCTTTAACAGAAAATTCAAATAAAAAAATTAATATTCATTCAGTTAATCAGATATTAGATTTACAAAAAAATAATGCAGCTTTTACAGGCTACGTAAGCATTGATAAAGAAAAAATCAAAATCAATGCAGATAGAATCTTCATTAAACGTTTTGATGAGAATAATAAACTTATTATTAATGCTTATGGAAAACCTGTAACATTTTCTCAAATACAAGACAAAGGAAAAAAGAAAGAGATTATACAAGGTCATGCTAATAAACTACGATACGAACAATCAAAAGATTGTGTAGAACTATCAGGGAACGCTTTTATCCAACAGCAAAATAGTAGTATTCAAGCAGATCGAATTACTTATTTAGTAAAAGAACAGAAAATGCACGCATATAGTAAAAATAAAAATTCACGTGTAACTACTACTATATTATTGATGTCATCAAAAAAACAAAATAAAAGTAATTCAATCAATCAGAAAAAATAAATTATAACTAAAACTTATGTCAATACTAATTGCTAAAAACTTGGCAAAATCTTATAAAGGATGCCGTGTAGTAAAAAATGTTAATCTCCACATTAACTCTGGTGAAATTATTGGATTACTCGGTCCTAATGGAGCTGGTAAAACTACAACATTTTATATGTTAGTAGGAATTGTGCCATGTGATTCAGGACAAATTATTATTGATACTGAAGATATTAGTATCTTACCTTTACATGCACGTGCACTTAGAGGTATTGGTTATCTACCACAAGAAGCTTCTATCTTTCGTCGATTAACTGTATACAATAATTTAATGGCAGTATTACAAATAAGAAAGGAACTTAATAAAAAACAATGTCACGAGCGTGCTAATGAATTAATGAAAGAGTTTAATATTAACCATATCCATGGTAGTTTAGGACAAGTTTTATCTGGAGGTGAACGTCGTCGTGTAGAAATAGCACGTGCATTGGCAGCTAATCCTAAGTTTATACTATTAGATGAACCTTTTGCTGGTGTAGATCCCATATCAGTTATTGATATCAAAAAAATTATTGAACATTTGCGCAATAGTGGTTTGGGATTATTAATTACTGATCATAATGTACGAGAAACTTTAACTGTCTGTGAGCGTGCATATATAGTAAGTGCAGGTTATATTATTGCGCACGGTACACCTAATGAAATCTTATCTAATAAAAAGGTTAAAGAGGTTTATTTAGGTGAAGGATTTAGATTATAAATCAAAAATATTAAAATATATAATTTTTATAAATATTTATATTGCTTAGGCTATTCTAGGCAGATTATGAAACAAAGTTTCAAACTTAAATTTAATCAACAGCTGGTAATAACACCTCAACTACAGCAAGCAATTCGCTTACTACAACTATCCATGCCTGAACTTCATCACGAACTTCAGTTAGCACTAGAAAAAAATCCATTACTTGAGCAAAATGAGCAATCTAATGAATTAGAAGAATATAGATTAAAAAAAAAATATTTATTAGAAGAAAATAAAATATTTGAACAAAAAATATCCTTAGATACATTATTTATTGATAGTGATTGGAAAGAAATATATACAGCCAATATTTCTTCAAATATTTATACCAGTTATAATAACTATGACGATGAACTAATCGTTCCTCAGGGAAAAACTAGTCAATCACTACAGGATTACTTGATGTGGCAAGTTGAATTAACGCCATTTAACGATATAGAGCGTGCTATTGCTACATTGATTATTGATGCTATTGATAATTCTGGTTATTTAACTGTTACACTACAAGAAATTCATGACATTATAGGTAATAATAAAGAATTAACTATTGAAGAAATTGAAATAGTCTTAAAACGTATTCAACTTTTTGATCCAGTTGGTGTTGGAGCTCGTGATTTACGCGATTGCTTGTTAGTACAACTATCTCAATATAATTCTAATGTTCCTATTTTAAAAGAAGCACGCCGAATTGTAAGTGATAACCTTCATTTATTAGCTAATCATGATTTCCGTAGACTAATGCATGTAACTCAATTAAAAGAAGATATGTTAAAAAATGTAATGATAGTAATTCAATCTCTTGATCCACGTCCAGGTCAATCGATTAATACCGATGAGCCAGAGTATATTATTCCAGATGTTATAGTACAAAAAATTAGTTCACATTGGATTGTTAAGCTTAATACTGACCATTTACCTAATTTAAAAATTAATACATATTATGCTGCAATGATACACAATAATAATTGTCAACAATTTATTCGTGATAATTTACAAGAGGCACAGTGGTTAATTAAAAGTTTAGAAAATAGAAATACTACGTTATTAATAGTAACAAATTATATAGTTAAACAACAACAAGCTTTTTTTGAGCAAGGAGAAGAATATATGCGTCCAATGATATTAAAAGATATTGCACAAGCTTTAAATATGCATGAATCTACTATATCTCGTGTCACTACTAATAAATATTTATACAGTCCTCGTGGAATATTTGAATTAAAATATTTTTTTTCCAGTCATATAAATACGCAAAATGGTTGCCAAACTTCATCTATAGCAATCCGTGCTTTGGTAAAAAGATTAATATCTATAGAAAATCCTATAGAACCATTAAGTGATAGTAAAATTACTTCTTTATTATCCGAACAAGGTATTATAATAGCACGACGTACAGTTGCTAAATATCGTGAATCTTTATTCATACCACCATCAAGTCAGAGAAAAAAAATACTTTAATCTCATAAATAGAAAATATTTATGTAAAATTTAATATAATTCAATAAACTACATAAGTTAATTTTATCAATTAAATTTATGTTTTTTTAAAAAACCTATACTTTAGGGAAAATAACATAAATTAATTAAAAAATATTACAGTAATAATTGATACCTATTCACTTATTATTTGCGTACCTCCCAAACAACCTACAATTTTACGCCATTATCACAACGGCTAAAGGAATTAAAAATTCTTAAGCGCCAAACCAACCAAGTTTATAAAACTTGTGTAATGCGTCGGTTTACAACGTGAGGAATGTGATGTTATTAATGATCGTTAGCGGCCGCTCTGGTTCAGGAAAATCAATTGCTCTCCGTGCTCTTGAAGACATGGGATTTTACTGTGTTGATAATCTACCAGTTTTAATGTTGCCTGAACTAACAAATATATTAAGTAAACACACTGTATCTGTAGCAGTAAGCATTGACGTGCGTAATATGCCAGATTCTCCAGAATTACTTGAATGTATACTAAATAATTTACCAAATTTCTTTTCACCACAGTTATTATTTTTAGATGCAAGAAGTAACGTATTAATTCGTCGTTATAGTGATACCCGGAGAATACATCCACTTTCTAATAAGAATTTATCTTTAGAAAATGCAATTGACGAGGAGTATAGGCTATTAGAACCACTACGTTCACGTGCTGATTTTATCATAGATACATCAGAAATGTCTGTACATGAACTTATAGAAATATTATATACACGCTTGAGAGGTACACGCGGACGTAAACTAACAATTTTATTTGAATCATTTGGTTTTAAGTATGGAATTCCTATTGATGCTGATTATGTATTTGATGTACGTTTTTTACCAAATCCTCATTGGAATTTAACATTACGTAATATGAATGGACTTGATAGTCCTGTAGCAGTATTTCTTGATAGTCATACCGAAGTACGTAATTTTATTGATCAGACATGCAATTATTTAAAATTATGGTTACCTATGTTAGAAAGTAATAATCGAAGTTATCTTACAGTAGCTATTGGCTGCACAGGAGGTAAACACCGTTCAGTATATATTGTAGAACAATTAGTGAAATATTTTAACGCACATGGTAAAAATGTACAATCTCGTCATAGAACTTTAGAAAAACTAAAATTATAAATATAGTATTAAATATTTTTAATAAATAAATATAAATCATATTTAAAATGTTTATTAAAACAAATAATACAAATTATTAGTTAAATATAAAAACTTTATATTATTTAACTAAACGTAATATAGTACGTTTATTACTTTGTAATGGCTTTATAGTTAATGAGGTATCATCATCTTTTTTTATATTTTGAGAAAAATTACCATTAATACTTTCAATAGTATTAATAAATTTATTTTTATTTTTAATATTCTTTGATTGAGGATTATTAACGAATATTTCTGGTTCAAAAATAATTCCTATACCATTTTCACAAGAATAAATAGAGACTATAGCTAATATAGGCAAAGAAACATGACGCAATAAACCATTAAACCTAGCATTAAAGCATACTTTATCGTTAGTTAAATTAAAACTGTGTATAGCAGTTGGAGAAATATTTAGTATTATTTGACCACCACGCTCATGTTCTAATGGTACTTGTACATTTGGCATATTACTGTTAACTAAAATATATGGAGTTAAGTGATTATCTAATAACCAATTATAAAAAGCTCTTAGTAGATATGGACGTAAAGATATTAGTGATATCATTATTATTACTCCTAAGATTATAAGTATATTTCCCGTTCTGCTTCTGTAAGTTAAACAATAAAATAATCACACTTAAAAACAACGTGTTATATAGTCTTTAGATGCCTAGAACCTATTCTTATAAGTTCAATTAAGTTCAATATTACTCGTATATGGCAACCGCCATAATAAAAGAGCTAAATAGTAATCTAAAATGCTAAATTCTTCACGCATAAAAAATAACATGCGTGAAAAGAGCAACGCAATAACTAATAATTTATTTTTTGATTGTTTATGAGTTCTATCAAATGCTCCATCAGTTTTATTTTTGATAGTATTCATTAAATTATACTAGTATTGATCGATACGATGTATTATTAAAAGAGTTGCACTACTTGTAACTAGATATACAGACATCAATAGAGGATGAAGAAACCACTCATATAAATATTTCATTATAATACGTAACTCATAAAAAGTAAGGTCACAAACTATTAATGTTGGTACACTATAATACCGATTAATATCAATAAAATCCTGTACAATAAAATCTTGTATAATTGATCAATTTCAATTTATTCAATTTCCACATTCATCTCTTTTTCAGTCAGTAAAATATATACCTGATAACCAAAAATATCAGTCGAAATTAAAAATAACGTCATTACCGTACATTTATTGATAGCGACAGCTATGAACACCTCCAAAAAATTATGAATAAAGAATTATATAATCTCTCATCTCTCATTTACTAATAATGTTTTAAAGTAACGTTTATTATATATTTTTATTTTAATTATTATTAAAAAATTAACGCTTAGAAAATTGTGGACGACGACGTGCTTTACGTAACCCAATTTTTTTACGTTCAACACGACGCGCATCACGAGTTATGAACCCCTCTCTATGAAGTTCTGAACGCCAAGTACTATCATACTTTATCAAAGCACGAGCAATACCATGACGAATAGCACCAGCTTGGCCAGATATTCCACCACCTTTAACTGTTACATAAAGATCAAATTTATCAATCATATTAACTAATTCAAGTGGTTGACGTATAACCATACGTGCAGTTTCACGTCCAAAATAGTGTTCTAATGAACGATTATTAATTATAATATTACCACTACCCAATTTAATAAATACTCGAGCAGATGAACTTTTACGTCGACCAGTTCCATAATCTTGATTATCAGTCATTACATAAGCCTAAATTAAATGTCAATAAGTTGAGGTTGCTGTGCTATATGGTTATGTTGATTACCTGTATACACTTTTAACTTACGGTACATAGCACGTCCTAGAGGTCCTTTTGGTAGCATACCTTTTACAGCATTTTTAATAACATACGTTGGTTGACGTGAAATCATTTCTTGAAAAGTTGCTTTTTTAATACCACCGATATACCCAGTATGATGAAAATACATTTTGTAGTTACGCTTTTTACCGGTTACAGCAATCTTCTCTGCATTTAGAACTATGATATAGTCACCAATATCAACATGCATACTATATTCCGCCTTGTGTTTACCACGTAGACGAAGAGCCAATTGAGTTGCTAAGCGACCTAAAATTTTATCCGTTGCATCCACAATATACCAATTGTGTTGTATGCTTTCTGTTTTAACTGTAAAAGTTTTCATTAAAAAATTAAATCCGAAAATTAAAAAAAGTTATGTATAACTAATATTTTAAATGTTTAAATGAAAAATTCAAATCTTTTACATTAATTTATTTATTAATGATGGGATATTAATATAATTATTAAAAAAAACCTACTAAAATTCGATTTTTTATAAAAATTAAATGTTAATTTAAGTGTGGTAAACATAAATATTTTTCACTTTGCATTTCTTGTAACCGCGATACACAACGTTGGTATTCAAATGTTAAATTTCTTCCTTGATATATTTCAAATAATGAAGTCTCTGCTGCTACAATTAATTTAACATTACGATCGTATAATTCATCAATTAATGTAAGGAAACGACGAGCTTGATCTTCTTTATAAAGCAATATTGGGACATCATATAATAATATACTATGAAAATAACTTGATATTTCAATATAATCATATTGGCTTCGTTCATCACCACAAATAGTTAGAAAATCTATTGCTAAAACACCATTAATAAAGCCTCGCGTTTTTATTTGTCGGTGATTAATTTTCAATATCTGTTCTTTTGTATCATATTCTTTACCAGATAAAATAAAAAACATACGTCTCATTTCATCATAAGTTAATTTATTAAGTGGATAATGCCATAGATATGATGATCTAAATCTCTGCATGCGATAATTAATTCCAGAGTTAAAATTTATTACAGTGCAATGGTATTTAACCTGTTCAATAACTGATAAAAAACGAGTACGTTGTAAACCATTATGGTATAGATTATCCGGTGAAATATTAGAAGTAGCCACCAAGGTAATTCCTCTAGTAAATAATGCTTCTATAAGAATACTAAGTAACATAGCATCAGTAATATCGGAAACAAAAAATTCATCAAAACAAATAATATCTGTTTCTGTTTTAAAACGATCAGCAACTCTTAATAATGGATTGCTTTGTCCTTGTAACTGTGATAACTCTTGATGTACACGTAACATAAAACGGTGGAAATGTAAACGAAGTTTACGATTACTAGGTATAGATTGAAAAAATAAATCCATTAACCAAGTTTTACCGCAACCTACACTTCCCCACATATAAAGACCATGAATTGGTTTTACGTGTTTTTTTTTATTCCTAAAATTAAATAGATGTCTCAATATGCCTTTAGTTGTTAACTTGGTATTATTATAATATCTTAAAGTCAATTCTTTTTGAATGGTATCTAAATAAGTAATTGCCTTACGTTGTATGTCATCTGGAAAAAAAGTGTCATTTGACAATGCCTTCTCATATTGGGCAAGTAGATTTGAGATTTGCATTATTTCTTTTTTAAAACCTAAGTAATGAATAATTTTATTAATTTATTAATACTTTACAATTAACAGATACAAAACTTAACATTATTTAAAAGTTCTACTTCCTATTAATAAGAATAGGTATGGTGAAGTCTTTAAAGAATAACCAACGTTATAAAAGCAATAAATATTATACAGGAGTTAGTATGACTTGGGAATATGGAATAATGGGATTAATAACTGGTATAATCATTGGAGCTGTGACAATGCGTTTTGGTAATAAAAAATTACGAGAACAAAATAATATTCAATACAAATTACAACAATCAAAAATAGAATTAGCTAATTACCGCGAAGAGATTTCTAATCACTTTGAACGAAGTGCTGAATTATTAGATAATATGGCACATGACTACCGTAAATTTTATAATCATATAGCAAAAAATTCTAATAAATTACTATCTCACAAAATAAACGGGAAAAATCTTTTTACATATAAATTTAAAGAAACCGAAATAGATAACGATCAATTACCAGTGCAAACTCCACGCGATTATTCAGAAGAATCATCTGGATTATTACGAAATAATCGTACATCAGGTCATTAAATATTTTATGGAATAATATTAATTTATCATTTCAGTATGAAAAAAAACTTAACAAACTCGTATACTGTTTCATTTTTCCCGTATTCTTTTTGCAGCGAGAACATCTACAATGAAAAATAAATCAAGATTATTAAATCTATTAGTTTTAAGCATTGCTATGAATATAACTTGTATTACAAATACAATAGCTGGTTTAATACCTCATATTAATAGGAAAATTCCTATACCAAGTTTATCACTTATGTTAGAAAAGGTTTTACCTGCAGTGGTAAGCATACATGTTGAAGGTATTGATAATGCACATCATAGACAAAATATTCCTGAATCATTAAAGCGATTCTTTGATCATTTACCACATCATAATCAACCTCAACCATTTGAAGGTTTAGGTTCAGGTGTAATAATTAATGCTAAAAAGGGTTATATTCTTACGAATAATCATGTAATTCATGGTGCAAATAAAATTACTGTACAACTGAATAATGGAAAGGAATACAATGCAAAAATCATTGGTTATGATGAACAAACTGATATTGCTTTGATTCAAATCTATCATTCAAAAAATCTTATTCAAATCAAAATTGCAGATTCTGATTTATTAAAAGTAGGTGATTTTGTAGTAGCAATCGGTAGTCCTTTTGGTCTTGGACAAACGGCAACTTCTGGTATTATATCAGCCCTAGGACGTAGTGGTCTTCATTTAGAGGGATTAGAAAATTTTATCCAAACTGATGCTGCTATTAATTTTGGAAACTCTGGTGGTGCATTAGTAAACTTAAACGGTGAACTAATTGGAATTAATACAGCAATTTTAGCTTCAAGAGGTGGAAACATTGGTATTGGTTTTGCTATTCCTAGTAACATAGTAGTAAGCCTTGCAACACAGCTGACAAGATTTGGCAAAGTTAAACGTAGTCAATTAGGTGTAAAGGGCACTGAAATGACTCCTGATATTGCTAAGGCTCTTAATGTTAATGTACAACGTGGCGCATTCATTTCAGAAGTTTTACCAAACTCTCCAGCTTCAAAAGCTCATATTAAAGCAGGAGATATTATCATCTCAGTAAACAATAAGATGATTATCAATTTTGCTGAATTACGTGTTAAAGTTGCTACTACATCTCCTGGTCAAAAATTAAAGATTGGTTTATTACGTGCAGGAAAATCATTAACTATAACTGTTACTTTGCGCGAACAAAAAAAGATTATTAGTTTACAATCGCTGTTTCCTTCTTTACAAGGAGCTACTTTAAGCAACGGTTTTACTAAAAGTGGTCATAAAGGTATAAAAGTTAATTTTGTTGAAAAAAATACCCCAGCTGAACAAGTTGGTCTACAAAAAGATGATGTAATCGTTAATATTAATAGAATTCGCGTAAGAAATTTAGCAGAAATGCGTAAAGCAATTGAAGATAAGTTTTCATCATTATTAGCATTAAAAGTGATACGAGGATACGAAACTATTTATTTAATTTTAAGATAACTTTTAAGATAGGGTGATAAATATTTATTATCATCCTATTTTATAAATGGATTCTAATAACAAAACAATTAACAAAACAATTAATGAATTCTACTCTTCTAATTAATAATTATTAATTAGAAGAGTAACTTAATATTCTATTTTTAGAATAATTAAATTACATTTTTTATGTTTAAAATATATATAAAATAAAAAGAGATAAATAAAATTAATATCAATAATTTTATTTATCTAATTAACATCGATCAATTGGAAAAGCAATAACTTCATTAATAGAATCAGCTTTTAATGCTAACATAATCAAACGATCTACACCAAGTGCTACTCCTGAGCAATATGGAATACCATAAGCTAATGCATCCAATAAATTATTATCGATATTATTCTGTGGCAAACCTCTTTTAGTACGAAGACGATTCTCCAACTCAAAACGCTGTCTTTGCTCATTACTATCAGTTAACTCGCAAAAACCATTTGCTAACTCAATACCCTTATAGTATAGTTCAAAACGTTCTGCTACACGGTTATCCTTAGAATTAATTTTAGCTAATCCAGCTTGGCTAGATGGAAAATTATAAATAAAAATAGGTTTATGAATGCCAATTTTAGGTTCTATTTCTAATGTGAATATTAATTGCAACCAAATATCACGATTTTCTTCATGCTTTATAAATTCATCTTCTCCTATTTTTTCTAAAATGATGCATAATTGAGTTTTATTAGCAGTAAGCGGATCTATGCCTAAATAATAAAGAAATACTTCTTGATATGAAATATATTCAGCAGGTTCGCATTTTAATACTAATTGATGTAAATCATTTACTTCTTTCATTAAACAATACATATCATAATGTGGACGATACCATTCTAACATAGTAAATTCTGGATTATGGTAACGTCCTACTTCTTCATTACGAAAACTATGGTTTATTTGATAAATAGGACCACTTTCTGCTGCTAGTAAACGTTTCATATGATATTCTGGACTAGTTGTTAGCCATAAATCCATACTATTTTGTTTATTTGGACTAAAAAAATGTGTTTTAAATGGAACTAAATGGACATCTGTAATAGTTGATTGGCTCATTATTGGAGTATCAACTTCTAATACCCCTCTATCAGAAAAAAACTGACGAATTTGGGCTATAATCTTAGCACGTTTGAATAAGTTTAATATAGACGCGCTTGGCTGCCATTTTATTTTTCTTTCCATGTTTTATCTTGTCTCTATTAAAAAATAAACATACATGCATCAATTTTTATATAGTTAAGATAACTCTAACTTTTAAATTAGAGTTATTATATGACTACATGAAATTAAATAATATTTTTTAATATTAAAAATATTAATGAAAGGTATTAATTTAATTTTGATAGTTTATAAGAGAAAAATAAAGATATCATAAATAACCTTACTTAACCGGTACGAAAAATTCGTACCGGTTCTTCTTACCGTATGCTACGTTGTATTGCTTGACCACCTGCTTCAATATCTTTACCAACACCTCGAGTAGTATTACAGTCAGATAGTAATGATGATATCATCAATACGGAAAGAAACGAAATAATACTTTGCTTTAACATAGCTGTATCCTTCCTTTTTAGTTCCATTAAAAGTATAGTCGTTATATGCAATCATTGCAGGCTATATATATTTTTAATAAAAAATTTCAAAATTTTATTTTTTTCTAACTTAATAAAAGAAATAAAGAAATATTAAAATCTAATTAATTAAATCAATTAGATTTTACACGAGATACATATTCACCAGAACGAGTATCAACTTTAACTATTTCACCTACTTGCAAAAATAATGGGACTTTAATTATTGCACCAGTTGATAAAATAGCTGGTTTACTGCTAGTACCGGCTGTATCACCTTTTATCCATGGTTTAGTATCAGTAATTTCGGCTTCTATAAAATTTGGTAGTTGAACTGAAATAGGTCTATCATTCCATAAAGTTACTATACATTCCATATTTGCTTGTAGCCATTTTTTTGAATCTTCTAATATCTTAGCTTCAACTTGATATTGATTAAAAGTTTGAGGGTGAATAAAATAATAAAATAAACCTTCATTATAAGAATAATGTAAAGTAATATCTTTAACATCTGCACTTTTAACAGATTCAGTAGATTTAAATGTTTTTTCAACACGAGAGCCAGTGAGTAAACGACGCATCTTTACACGTGCAAATGCTTGACCTTTACCTGGCTTAACAAACTCACTAGATTCAATGAGATATGGTTCACCATTTAATATAATTTTAAGCCCAGAACGAAAATTATTAGTAAGATATATTTCCATAAAAATCCTGTATTAATTTTAATGAAATAATAAAATGTTAAATATTATACCCTTAAATTCTAAGTTTAGAGAAGATTGGTTAAAACAACTTTCAGATGTTGTTACTAATCGAGCTGAATTACTAAAATTAGTAAAACTTGATCAAGATAATAGTTTAACTTACAGTAAAGAAACGCAAATACAAAAGTGCTTCGCATTACGTGTACCACGTACTTTTATTAAAAAAATGATTCCTGGAAATTCTAAAGATCCATTATTACTACAAGTACTAACTACCTATCAGGAATTGATTCATGTATCAGGATATAGTTATGATCCTCTAAATGAACAAAGAAATGTAGTACCAGGTTTACTACATAAGTATAAAAACCGGATACTTCTTTTAGTCAAAAATGGATGTGCCATACATTGTCGTTACTGTTTTCGCCGTTATTTTCCTTATCAAAATAATCCTGGCAATAAGAGTAGTTGGCAAATAGCTATAAAATATATATCTATACATACAGAACTTGATGAAGTTATTTTTTCTGGTGGAGATCCATTAATGGCAAAAGATCATGAAATAGCTTGGTTAGTAAAATCTTTAACGAACATCCCTCATATTAAAAGACTAAGGATTCATACTCGTTTACCTGTAGTCATTCCTGCTCGTATTACAAGGAACTTATGCCAAATTTTTTCTCGTACACGCCTTCAGATCTTATTTGTAACTCATATTAACCATATACAAGAAATAGATGATGATTTATATAAAAGTATGCAACTGTTAAAATATTCTGGAGTTACACTTCTAAATCAAAGTGTATTACTTCGTGCTATAAATGATAATGCTCAAACACTTGCTAATCTTAGTAATGGACTATTTAATATAGGTATTTTACCTTACTATTTACATGTAATGGATAAGATACATGGTGCAGCACATTTTTTTGTTTCTGATGATAAAGCACGTAACTTATTACATCAATTAATGGAAATGGTATCTGGGTATATGGTACCAAAACTTATGCGTGAAATTAGCGGTAAACCTAGTAAAATACCAATTAATTTAGAAAGGTAATATTATAGAATACATATAATAAGAGATATTAACACTTTTATATTATTTTTCTTTAAAGATATTATTTCTTAAAAAAGAAAAACCCTCGATTATAAATCGAGGGTTTTTAAAAGTACTAATAATAGGCATAAAAATTACATCATACCGCCCATACCGCCCATACCGCCCATACCACTAGGATTAGCTCCTACATCAGGAGTATCACCTTTTGGTAAGTCAGTTACCATACATTCTGTCGTTATCATCAAACCAGCTACTGAAGCAGCATATTGTAAAGCAGAACGAGTAACTTTAGTTGGATCTAAAATACCAAAGTCAATCATATTACCATATTCTTCAGTTTGGGCATTATAACCATAATTACCCTCTCCTGCTTTAACATTATTAGCTACTACAGATGGTTCTTCACCTGAATTAGAAACTATTTGACGTAATGGTGATTCCATTGCACGTAATGCTACACGTATACCAACATTTTGATCTTCATTTTGACCTTGAAGCTCAGTAATTTTTGCAGCTACACGTACTAATGCTACGCCACCACCTGCAACAACACCTTCTTCTACTGCAGCACGAGTTGCATGTAAAGCATCTTCAACACGTGTTTTCTTTTCTTTCATTGCAACTTCAGTAGCTGCACCAACTTTTAGAACTGCAACCCCTCCTGCTAATTTAGCTACACGTTCTTGTAGTTTTTCTTTATCATAATCAGAAGTTGCTTCTTCAATTTGCTGACGAATTTGCATTACACGGCCAGAAATAGAACTTTGATTACCTGTACCATCAATAATAGTAGTAGTATCTTTATTAATAACTACGCGTTTTGCTTGACCAAGATCGTCTAAAGTAGTTTTTTCTAACTCTAAACCTATCTCTTCAGATATTACAGTACCATTAGTTAAAACAGCGATGTCCTGTAACATAGCTTTACGGCGATCACCAAATCCTGGTGCTTTGACAGCAGCTACTTTTACAACACCACGCATTGTATTCACTACTAAAGTAGCTAAAGCTTCACCTTCTACGTCTTCAGCAATAATGAGTAATGATTTACCTGCTTTTGCAACTGCTTCCAGTATAGGAAGCATTTCACGAATGTTAGAAATTTTCTTGTCAGCTAATAAAATAAAAGGACTTTCTAATTCTACAATACCTGATTCTGGTTTATTAATAAAATATGGAGATAAATAACCACGATCAAATTGCATACCTTCAACTACATCTAATTCATCTTGTAAGCCAGTTCCTTCTTCAACGGTAATAACACCTTCTTTACCTACTTTTTCCATTGCTTGAGCAATTAATATACCAACACTTTCATCAGAATTAGCAGATATAGTGCCTACTTGAGTAATAGCTTTAGGATCAGAACAAGGAACAGATAATTCTTTAAGTTTCTCAACTGCAGCTATTACAGCTTTATCAATACCACGTTTTAAATCCATAGGATTCATACCTGCAGCTACAGCTTTTAAACCTTCATTTACAATAGCCTGTGCAAGTACAGTTGCAGTTGTAGTACCATCTCCTGCCGCATCATTAGCTTTAGAAGCGACTTCTTTTACCATCTGTGCACCCATGTTTTCAAATTTATCTTCTAATTCGATTTCCCGTGCAACAGAAACACCATCTTTAGTAATATTCGGTGAACCAAAAGATTTATCTAAAACTACATTTCGTCCTTTGGGTCCTAAAGTAACTTTTACTGCATCTGCTAATACATTAACACCACGTAGCATTTTTACACGTGCGTCATTGCCAAATTTTACGTCTTTAGCTGCCATTTCAAATATCCCTCAAATTTTTTTAGTTCGGTGGATTACTCGTTAACAATCGTCTTCAACAATCGCTAAAATATCGCTTTCAGACATGATTAATACTTCTTTATCATCGAGTTTTTCAGTTTTAGTATTGTATCCTTCATTAAAAATGACTCGATCACCCACTTTTACATCTAGAGACTTAACCTGGCCGTTTTCTAAAATACGGCCATTACCAACAGCAAGTACTTCACCGCGAGTTGATTTGCCAGCCGCAGAACCGGTTAGAACGATACCACCAGCAGATTTAGCTTCTACTTCTTTACGCTTAACTATAACGCGATCGTGCAACGGACGAATTTTCATATAATACTTCTCCTTTGAAAAGTCCAATTATTTATATTTTATTTACCGGGTTAAGTATTTCAACCTCGTGAGAGGAAAGATAGGGTCAGTAAAAACCGCTTTCAAGGGTCAAAAATAATTTTTTTTATATTATGTAAATATTGATGAAAAATAAAACAATCAGATTATTATCAATAAATATTTTTTGTTTAAATAATAAATGTTATCCTTTTTATTAAAAAATTATGCTCCTAAAATAAATCATTTAAGTTTAATTTAATTTACCTATACTAATATTCAAAGTATATAATTACTAAATTATATACTTTGAATAAATATATATCATATACATATATAATAATATTAAATTAATTAATTTTAAATTAAATGTTATTACGTATATGAATTATACATTTAATTTACCTTATTTTCCATCTATTTTTTTGATTTTATCATAAAATAACTAATATATCTACTAACTATCGTGGTTTAATTAATATTTTTCAGATATGTTATATACGTAATAATATTAATAAATTACAAAATGAAAAAATTATATTTAATATACATTACTTAAGAATAACTTTATTTCAAATTACTTATTAAAGTAATTAATTAATAATAATATTTTAAAATACAATTTAAAATATTTTCTTATTTTAAGAAAAATAAAAACATTCTTAAAATAAATAAAATAATAAAATTATAATATTTAATTATTTAAATAAATTAATTTTTAATATTTATTATAATATGATATATTTTTTATTATTAATATATCATATTATAATTATTCATTAATTATAGATATAATTTGAGAAAGATCAAGTTATAGATCATAGTTTTATAAATACAAAAAAAATAATTATTAAAAATTACTGCTAATTAAATTTCAATATTTAACTAAAAAGAATATATCAAATATATTATTTGAAGCTATATATAAATATATAACTTCAAATAATATAAAATACTATTTAACATATTTATTTTAGAATTATTCTAAATAGTTTAGATAAAATCTAATAATTAATGTAAATATTAAAAATATTAATATATAATCAGTTTTTAAGTTAATTAATTCTAAACACGCTAGTATAAAAACTCGCGTGTTTTTTATTTTAGTAGTTTTTTTTTAAAAATAGAAAAATAAATATCTTAAAATATTAAGGAGTATATATAATGATGATATGGATAGAATTTATTATTGTGCTATTTGCAATATGGCTTGGTGCAAGACTTGGTGGCATAGGTATTGGTTTTGCTGGAGGTTTAGGAGTTTTAATTTTAGCATTAACATGTGGAATAAAACCTGGGTCCATTCCATTTGAAGTAATTGAAATTATTATGGCAGTAATTGCTATGATAGCAACAATGCAAGTTGCAGGCGGTATAAATTATTTAATAAAAATATCAGAAAGGCTATTACGTCACCATCCACGCTATATAACTGTGATTGCACCTATAGTCATTTATGTTATGACTTTACTATCTGGTACTGGACATACTGCTTTTTCTATTCTACCAGTAATAGTTGAAGTTGCTAAAGAACAAGGTATACGTCCTTCACGACCTCTTTCTATGGCTGTTATTGCATCGCAAATAGCTGTTACCGCATCACCTCTTTCCGCTGCCGTAATATTTTTTGCTTCAATACTAGAACCTCGAGGTGTGAGTTATATAAATTTGCTAAGTGTTGCATTACCTTCAACTATAAGTGCAATTTTTTGTACTTCTATATTGACTAATTTTTTTAGCAAAGAATCAAAAAATTATCAACTTTATCCAGCACGTATAATACGAAATGAAATATTACTAAAAAATCAACAAATGAATAATGTTAACCCAAACGCTAAACGTGCTCTTTTACTTTTTTTAATGAGTATCATTTCAGTAATGTTGTATACGATTAACACTAATAACAGTATTAGTTTAATTAACAAACATATTTTATTACGCAATGATGCAATTATTGTATTTATGCTCACTTCAGCTACATTAATTTGTATAGTTTGTAAAGTTAATACGAACGATATTTTAAGTACTAGTACATTTAAATCCGGTATGAGTGCTTGTATTTGTGTAATGGGAGTTGCATGGCTTGGAGATACTTTTGTTAAAGCAAATTTCAACGATATTCAAATACTAGCTGGAAATACGTTAAAAACTTATCCATGGATGTTAGCTTTAATACTTTTTTTTTCTTCTATTATGCTATATTCACAAGCAGCTACTACAAAAGCAATTATGCCTACTGCACTAATGCTTAGCGTATCTCCATTAACAGCTATAGCTTCTTTTGCAGCAGTTTCAGCATTATTCGTTTTACCTACTTATCCTACTTTACTAGCTGCCGTAGAAATAGATGACACTGGTTCAACTAAAATTGGTAAATATATATTTAATCACTCTTTTATTATTCCAGGAACATTAGCTATTACTTTTTCTGTATCATTTGGATTTTTATTTGGTAGCTTAATTCTTTAATTGGAATAAATATATTCTTTAAATAATAATAAAATTACAAATATTTATAATAAAATTAATTATAAAATAAGTGTAATTACATGTAAAATATATTTTTCAAAAAATAAAATTCATATAAATCAATAAATTATTTAATTTTATATAATTAATATATATATTACTTTCATCTATTATAAATATGTTTTAGATCATTAAACACATTAAATATGCTTAAATATATTTAATTGAATATTTTTTATTAATAAACAATAATTATATTATCAATGATAATAAATTAATCTTTAAATATCAAAATGTTAAACTTTCAATAAAATATTCATATTATATGTATGAGTATTTTTTTTAAAAAAAAAATAATAAAAAATATAAGAATTTAGTATTCTATCATATTTTTAAATTAAAATCCCTTAATTTATTATAAAATAACTTGTATGAAATAATAAATTATTGATTTATATAAATTTTATAATATACAAAATAAAGTTTATATAAATCAATAATCCTCATATATCTTAAATAAAATCTACTTTATTGTAACACTCAAATTATTTTAAAAATCATATCAATAAATAAAAATATACCTATTTGATTTAAATTACTACATCTTAGCTATTACTTAACATGATTAGAAACCACTTATCACGTACAGATACATATATGAAACAGTATAAAGTAGTATACAAGATAGCGGGGTGTCTATGTTTAAATCCTTTTTTCCCAATCCAACTATTTTTTTTAGCTCAGCGGCGATTTGGAGTTTAATTTCGCTCTGTGCCTGGTTTGGCTATTTTGATATGCTACCTATAAGATATGCATTATTACAAAATACTTTAGAAGAACCATTACCAACAACAGTAATTCGTTTCATAACAATCAATCAAATATGGTTTTATATCTACTATTGGATTACAGTATCAATTTTTTCTTTTATATGGTGTGCAATTAATAATCACCCGTGGCAGCGTTGGTCAGTATGGGGTTCAGCTCTAATTATTTTTGTGACTTGGTTTAGCGTACAAGTCGGTGTAAGTATTAACATGTGGTATGGTCCATTTTATGATACTATCCAAGAAGCATTGACCAAGCCTGGCTCAGTACTTATTAGCAGATTTTATATTCAAATAATAATTTTTTTAAATATTGCTTTAATTGCTGTAATAGTTGGAGTATTAAATTCTTTTTTTGTTAGTCATTGGGTTTTCCGCTGGCGTGCCGCTATGAATAATTATTATATGTATAACTGGAAAAGACTTCGTAGAATAGAAGGGGCAGCGCAACGAGTACAAGAAGATACAATGCGTTTTGCTAGTACTCTAGAAGACTGGGGTATCAGTTTCATTCAAGCTATTATGACCCTTGTAGCATTTTTACCAGTACTAGTAAGTTTATCTGAACATGTAAAAAGAATTCCATTTTTAGGTAATATTCCTTATGCATTAGTAATAGCCGCGTTCTTATGGTCAATATTTGGTACATTCTTATTAGCAATGGTTGGCATAAAATTACCAGGATTAGAATTTCGTAATCAAAGGGTGGAAGCAGCGTATCGTAAAGAACTAATCTATGGTGAAGATAATTTAGAACGAGCTACACCACCAACTGTGCACGAATTATTTAGTCGTGTTAAAGATAATTATTTCCGTCTTTATTTTCATTATCTTTATTTTAATATCACTCGTATTCTATATTTACAAGTAGATAATATGTTTGGACTATTTATACTATTCCCATCAATTGCAGCGGGAACAATTACTTTAGGATTGCTCAATCAAATTACTAATGTGTTCGATCAAGTACGTTCATCATTCCAATATTTAATTACTTCATGGTCAACATTAGTTACATTAGTATCTATTTATAAACGTCTTCGTAGCTTCGAGCAGATCTTACAAGATCCTCCAAGAGAAAAATTACTAAAATTAAAAAAAATAAATTATAATAAATGAACTTTTAAATTTATAATTTTATTATTTAAACCCCATGAAGTTTTTTCACTATTAATTAAAATACTAATAATAATATTTAATTACTTTAACTAAAGCATCACATAAAATTTATGTTTTATAAAAATAAAATTTAAATTGATGTTTTTTTAAAGTACTTATTTTATCATAAATTACTACTAAAAAAAATAAATATTGATTATTAGATAGTACAATTTAATATAATATATCTATATATATTATATTTTAAAAATAAAAACAATGCTAAAAGCAATTTATATATAATATGATCAGGAAATTTTTTAATTTAAATTTAAAAATATTTATTTTAAAAAAAAATTAAAACCTAAATTAATAAATTATATTTGATACTACAAAAAATATAATTTATTATTTAGATTAATAATTACATTATAAATAGTCTTGTTAATACGATTTAATGTTTTTTTATAATCTTTATGTATATTTTAACTTAAATAAAACATGTTTTTAATTTAAATTAAAAATAAAATTAATTAATCAATTATATATTAATTAATTCAATAATAATTAATGCTACTATATAAGTAATTCTCATCTATATATTCATTATAGATCATAGCAATTATAGCTAATACTAGTTATAGCTAATACTAGTGGTAATATACTTATATAATAATATTAGAAATAAAAGTTCCAGTACGCTGGATAAAACTAACAAAAACCTTTAATACATTAAATCACCTACTAATGATAGATTTAAAAATTTCATCAAATCGTTAAAAACTAGTTGATATAATCGGTAACGAATAAATTAAGCTAAAGGTAGTGCTGCTAAATCTAAAGCAACATAACATATAGTAGACTATAAAATAGCTGAATATTTTACAATCAATGATAGAAAATTAAAAATTCATCCCTACATTACTACTTTAATTACAGACATAAAATATTCCTTAAAATATTTATTTTTATTAAATATTAATTTTATAATTTAATAATTAGATTCATTAAATGTATTAATACTCTAATTAAGATATATAATCATTGGTTTTATATATTTATGGCATATATTACTAATTTAACTTTTAATTAAATTAAATTCATATAGATAAAGGTATTTAAATTTAATAAAGATTTTTATGTTACTAAATAAGAAAATAAAAACAATTATTCAAATACATTGAGAAATATTAATGGTTAAATAGATTTAATTAAAATACCTATTTTAATTAGTATTATTACTAGTTTAATCATAACGTATATTTATTATTAAAATATTTAATAATTTTAACTAAAATTGAATAATTTTTAAAAATTGAAAGTTAAATATATATTAAAATGGAATATCATCATCAAAATCTATTGATGTTTCATTGTTTACCGAAGATTTTTGCTTTTGATGTGACTGTTGTGTATTTCCATTAAATTTATTACCTCCCACTTGTGGCTGGATCCATCCAGTATTACTAGAATTACTCGTACCATGATTAACCGTAGATGTAGATATAGTAGCAGTTTTTATATTTTGCTGGCGTCCACCTAACATTTGCATGGTGCCATTTATATTAACAATAACTTCAGTGATGTAACGATCATGTCCTCCATTATCTTGCCATTTACGAGTCCGCAATTGTCCTTCAATATACACTTGAGATCCTTTACGCAGATATTCACTAGCTACTTCTGCAAGTTTACCAAATAATACAACACGATGCCATTCAGTAGTTTCTTTATTTTCTCCAGTTTGCTTATCACGCCAGCTTTCTGATGTGGCAATAGTAATATTAGCGACAGCACCGCCATTAGGCATATATCGTACTTCTGGATCCTGACCTAAATTACCGACAAGAATAACTTTGTTTATACCACGATTAGCCATTTAATATCTCCAATAAGTTGCTAATATAAATTTAATTAATTAAATTTATATTTAATTTTCAAATGAGTGATTTTAAAATCATTTGTGGTCTTGCTTTTTAAAAAATAAAAATAATACTACTATAATTAAATTATGAAATGATATTTTTATATCACATTAATACTAATAGTTTTATATATTTAGAAATAAGACTTCCTAAATTATCCAATACACTTATAAAAAGATAAATGAATAACATTGAATTGCGTGGTGCTCGCACCCATAATTTAAAAAATATTAATTTAATTATCCCTCGCAATAAGCTCACTGTGATTACTGGTTTATCTGGATCTGGTAAATCTTCTTTAGCTTTTGATACGATATATGCCGAAAGCCAACGACGGTATATTGAATCACTTTCAACTTATACACGTCAATTTTTTTACTTACTGGAAAACCCAGATATTAATTATATTAAAGGTTTATCTCCAGCAATTTCTATTAAACAACATTATAGTTTAAATAACCTTCGTTCAACTGTTGGAACAATTACTGAAATATATGATTATTTACGCCTATTATTCGCTCGCATTGGAAAAGTATATTGCCCTGAACATAATATTATGCTTTCAGCACAAACATTGAGCCAAATGGTAAATCAAGTACTAGCACAAAAACAAGGGTGCCGTCTTATGTTGTTAGCACCAGTAGTAAAAAATTGTAAAGGTGAACATATTAATACATTAGAAAAAATAGCCATTCAAGGATATATACGTGTCCGTATTGATGGAGAAATATATTCTATAACAAAGCTACCTAAATTAGAATCACAAAAAAAACATACTATTGAAGTAGTCATTGATCGATTTCGTGTTCATAAGGGCATAACTAGACGTATTATTGAATCACTTGAAAATGCATTAGAGTTAAGTGGTGGTATTGCTATTATTATTAATATAGATAACTTAAAAATAAATGAATTAATATTTTCCGCTAATTTTACTTGTCCTGTATGTGACTATAATTTTAATAAACTAGAACCATCATTATTTTCATTTAATAATCCAATAGGTGCTTGTTCTACTTGTAACGGTCTTGGTATAGAAAAATATTTCGATGTAAATCTTATATTAGTAAATTCTAAATTATCTTTAGCTGATGGAGCAATTATAGGTTGGAGTCGTCATAATATTTATTATTTTAAAATACTTTGTTCGTTGGCAGAACATTTAAATTTTGATATTAAAGCACCTTTTAATACTCTGAATCATAAAATACGTAATATAATTTTATATGGCTCTAATACAGAAGATATTGCATTTAAGTATGTTAATAAACAAGGAGATACATTTATACGCTATCATCCTTTTGAAGGGATTCTTAATAATATAAAGCGCCGTTATCAAGAAACAAAATCTAATACTATACGTAATGCATTATCAAAATTTATTACTAACCGTTCTTGTAAAAGTTGTGAAGGTACTCGTCTATGTACTCAAGCACGTCATGTTTTTATAAAAAACATTAATTTACCCACTATATCTGAAATGAACATTAGTGATATACTGACTTTTTTTTACAATTTACATTTAAATGGACAAGATGCTAAAATTGCTCAAAAAATATTAAAAGATATAATTAATCGCTTAAATTTTTTAATTAATTTAGGACTTAATTATCTTTCATTATCACGTTCAACAGACACTTTATCTAGCGGAGAAGCACAGCGTATCCGTATTGTAAGTCAAATTAGTTCAGGTCTAATAGGAATTATCTACATAATAGATGAACCTTCTATAGGACTACATCAACTCGATAATAAACGTCTTATATCTACATTGATGGAATTACGAAATCTTGGAAATACTTTAATTGTTGTAGAACATGATATGAATACTATTCATGCAGCCGATCATATTATTGATATGGGACCAGGTGCTGGTATACATGGTGGAGAAGTAGTAGCAGAAGGAAAAATCTCCTCTATTATAGCTCAAAAACGATCTATTACTGGGCAATATTTAAGTGGTAAACGAAAAATTGAAATACCAAAAAATCGTGTAAAATGTAATCTGTCAAAAGTATTAAAACTAACTGGTGCAAATAGAAATAATTTAAAAAATATTACTTTAATATTACCAATTGGTCTTTTTACTTGTATTACTGGAGTATCTGGTTCTGGTAAATCAACATTAATTAATGATACACTATTCCCAATTGCTCAAAGTTATCTAAATAATACCACTAATAATGCAGTTGCATCATACTCTGATATTTCAGGTCTTGAAAATTTTGATAAAGTAATTAATATTACTCATAATCCTATTGGTCGTACACCTCGATCTAACTTAGCTACTTATACCGGAATTTTTACATCAATACGTAACTTGTTTGCAATATTACCTGAAGCACGTGCACGTGGTTATAATGCTAGCCGTTTTAGTTTTAATTTACGTGGAGGACGATGTGAATCGTGCCAAGGTGAAGGGCTTATCCAAGTGGAAATGCATTTTTTGCCAGATATATACGTACCATGCGATCAGTGTAATGGTAAACGTTATAATCAAGAAATTTTAGATATTAAATATAAAGGCAAAAATATTCATGAAGTGCTAGATATGACTATTGAAGAATTGTATATCTTTTTTAAAACTATCCCTATACTAGCACATAAACTACAAAAACTAATAAACGTTGGACTATCATATATTCGTCTTGGTCAATCTGTTATAACCCTTTCTAAAGGTGAAGCACAACGCATTAAATTAGCCCGTGAGCTATCTAAACATAGCACTGGTCGTACTCTTTATATTCTTGATGAACCTACCACTGGTTTACATTTTGCTGATATACAACAATTACTTAATATCTTATACTATTTACGTGATAAAGGAAATACAATAGTAGTAATAGAACATAACCTTGATGTAATTAAAACTGCTGATTGGATTATTGATTTAGGACCAGAAGGAGGTAATAGCGGTGGAGAAATTATAATTACAGGTCAACCAGAAATTGTGGCTGAATATTCTAAATCACATACTGCAAGCTTTCTTAAATTGATTTTAACAAAAACATTGTAATTATACAGTACATATATATATCATTATATTCGATAATCAGATTGATTATAATTCATTGTAATAATTAGGTTAAGTATTACTGCACCTAATATTGAAATTATGATCATAGGGCTTGATACTATAAGTATTGAAGCTAATACCACACAAATATCTACTATCATTTGTAATTTTCCAGCACGTAAACCTATATGCTTTTGTAGCCATAAAGCTAAAATATTAATTCCACCAAGACTTGCTTTATGCCGAAATAATAATATGAAGCCAATTCCCATTATTATATTACCAAAAAATGTGGCATACACTGGATTTAATGCAGAAAAATGTATAAACAATGGATGTAAATAAGTAAACAATGAAACAAGAGCTACAGCACTAAAAGTTTTTAAGGTAAATTCCCAACCCATACGCTGTACTGAAAACCAGTAAAACGGTAAATTGATGAGAGAAAATACACTTCCAAAAGTCAGTGAAGTTACGTGACTAATTAAAAAAGCAATACCTGCAGAGCTACCAATAAGAGCTCCAGCTTGTTTTAGCATTAATATTCCAAATGATATTATTAATGTACCTAATAAAATTGCAAAAATATCTTCAATGAATCTAAGATAGAAAATCTTGATAGACTGAATAATATTATTCATGAAATTATCTCAATATAAATTATACATTTTATTCTTATAAAACGCATGATACTGATAGAGAATTTTATAATTAATATAATTAATATAATTAATAAATAAATTGGAATAACAATTATTATATTAATAATCTCTTATTCATAAATTTTATTAATTTATATTGAAATTTATCATAACTTTATAATTAATAAATCATTATATATATAATTTAATCATATATATATTATATTTATAATATTCATATAATACATATAGCTTTAAAGTTTTTTATATTAGAACAAGATAATAAATCTACTTATTTTTTTGAATTAGTTAACTATTTACTATACATTTATACATGTTATAATAATAGGTTATGTAACCTTATAACGAAATATAGCATCAAATAATATTTTTTTTAAGAAAAGATATTATCTAAATTCTTTTTTAATATTTAATGATCTTAATCATCATAATGTGGTCCTGCATAATTATCAAAACGTGACCATTGTCCATTGAAAGTTAATCGTATTTTACCAATTGGACCATTACGCTGTTTACCAATAATTATTTCAGCTATGCCCTTTAAATCACTATTTTCATGGTAAACCTCATCACGATAAATAAACATAATTAAATCAGCATCCTGTTCTATTGAACCAGATTCCCGAAGATCTGAATTAACTGGACGTTTATCAGCACGTTGCTCAAGAGAACGATTGAGTTGTGATAATGCTAATACTGGTACATTAAGCTCTTTAGCTAGTGCTTTTAAAGATCTTGATATTTCAGCTATTTCTAGATTTCTATTATCTGATAATGCAGGAACGCGCATTAGCTGCAAATAATCGATCATAACAAGGCTTAAACCACCATTTTCTCTAAAAATACGCCGAGTTCGAGATCTTACTTCAGTTGGTGTTAAACGTGAAGAATCATCAATATAAATATTTTTTTTTTCAATTAGAATTTTCATCGTAGCAGAAATACGAGACCAATCTTCATTTTCTAATTGACCTGTACGAATTCGTGTTTGATCCACACGAGATAAAGAAGATAACATACGCATCATAAGTTGTTCACTTGGCATTTCTAAACTAAAAATTAACACTGCTTTATTACCAAGCATTGCAGCATTTTCACATAAATTCATAGCAAATGTGGTTTTGCCCATTGATGGACGAGCAGCAATAATGATTAGATCAGAACCTTGTAGACCAGTAGTTTTTCTATTTAAATCTTGATAACCAGTATCTACTCCTAGCAGTCCATTGTACGGTGTTAAAATTAAAGATTCTATACGTGACATCGTAGTTTCAAGGATCTGATTAATATTTTTAGGACCTTCATTTTTATTAGCACGTTGTTCTGCAATTTTAAAGACATTAGATTCTGCAAAATCTAACAATTCTTCACTACTACGTCCTTGTGGATCGTAACCAGCATCAGCAATTTGATTTGCAACTAAAATCATTTCACGTACTATTGCACGTTCCCTTACAATATGAGCATACGCATTTATATTAGCAGCACTTGGGATATTCTTAGTTAATTCTGCTAAATATGCAAAACCACCTATCACATCTAGTTCACCCCGTATTTCTAATGACTCTGATAAAGTAATTAAATCAATTGGTTGACCAGATTCTAGCAAACGTTGCATTTCTAAAAATATCATCCTATGAGAACGATGAAAAAAATCATCAACGACTACACGTTCAGAAACGTTATTCCATTTATCATTATCTAACATTAATCCACCAAGAACAGATTGTTCAGCTTCAATAGAATTTGGTGGGATTTTTAATCCTTCTAACTGTTGATCAAAGTTCTGTTTTAATTGTTTGCTAGGTTTTTTTCCTACTGCCATAGTACATTACCGATCGTAAAAAGGATACAATATTGTATTCCCGTAATATAAAATAAATATAAAAATAACAAACCGTATTTATTTTCCAATACGATATAGATTTATTAATCTATAATAATTAATTTATTTTTTATTTAATTTATAAATCTAAATATTGACCTTAGATATTAAGATATTTATCTTGAATTTTATAGCTATAAAATTTATAAATATTTATAATTCTTGATAATTAGTTTAATGCATAAATTTATATTTAAATTAAACTCAATACAAACTATGAAACTTATTCAATATATTAATATTTTTAATAAATAAATAAATAAATAATAATAATAATAATAATAATAATAATAATTTATAAATTAGAGTTCATTTAAAATGTGTATATATAATTTAATATAAAATTAAATAAGTTATATATTTAATTGTCTTCTTATCTATTATAATTATAATAGTTGTAAACCCATACTATTATAATTATAATTATCAACCAGGGTAATAATTTTATTATAAAAACAAGTAAAGCACCAAATAACATCAAAGTAGTGGCAGCAATTAAAGCGACTATGATACCTAATAATGATATACCCGTCGCCATTAGTGTTAATAAAAATCCGATAATGAAAAGCATTTTCATTATAGATATCCTTCATAAATACACATATTAAGATACGGATATAGCAACATAGTGATGTATTTCTTTTAAATAGATATAAGAGATAGATGTTTGAAATATTAATTATATTTTTAATAACTAGCTTAAACTTAATAAATTCAATTAATTATAAAATTATATTAATTTTTAATCTAAAATAATATTAGGAAAAATCTTTATTTTTATTGAAAAAATTATTTTCAAGTAAATCTACCGTTTCTTTAAGTATACTAATATCGGATTTTTTTCTATTTATATTCGTACTTAAAAGGCGACGCCACTGACTACTTCCAGACATATTCTTAAATAAGCCTAGCATATGTTTAGTTATGCTATTTAAATATACCCCTTTTGCCAATTCAGATTGAATATAAGGATACATTGAACGGACCAATTTAATTAAATCTACTGAAGAAGTATTACAACCGAATATATCTTTATCTACTCGGGTTAAAATTTTCGGGTTTTGGTAAGCTTCACGACCTATCATAACACCATCTAAATATAATAGATGAATTTGTGCTTCTTCTAAAGTATTAATTTCACCGTTAATAACTATATTAATATTTGGAAAATTACGTTTTAAAGAATAAACATGCGAATAATTAAGAGGAGGAATTTTACGGTTTTCTTTTGGTTTTAAACCTGATAACAAAGCTTTACGTGCGTGTATAATAAAAGTATTACAACCACCATATTGAGATACAATATTAACAAAATTAGAAAGGAATTCATAATTATCTTGATTATCAATACCAATGCGCGTTTTTACAGTTACTGGTATGTTAACTACATCACGCATTGCTTTAATACAATTCGCTACAATAAATGCATCATTCATTAAACATGCTCCAAAGCCACTATTATGTATGCGATTTGACGGACAACCTACATTCATATTGATAGAATCATAACCATAAATTTCTGCTAACTTTGCACATTTGGCCATATCTTTAGGATTATTTCCACCTAACTGTAAAACAACCGGATGTTCTTCTCTATTAAAAGCTAAGTAATTATTTTTTCCATGGATAATAGCACTTGTAGGTATCATTTCTGTATATAATAATACTTTACTACTCAATTTTCGGTAGAAATAGCGACAGTGACGATCTGTCCAATTTAGCATAGGAGCAACAGAAAAACGATGAAAATAAAAATTTTTATTCATAAAAATGATCATTTTTAGCTGTAAATATAATATCTCAAACAGATTTTTATATCTCTAATAAACAATTATTAAAATAAGTATTTTATATGTATCTTAAAATTCATAAAAAATATAGAAAATATAATATGTTATTTAGCTAAACTACTAAAATTCTCAAAAATAAGACAATAGTTAGTTGTTAACTCATAAACATACTTTTAAAAAAAATGAAATTAATTTTCTATTAATAATTAATATACATTATAAGAGTATATATTTATATATATATGGATTATCTAATAAGCACTATAATAGGGTGTTAAAGTAAAATATATGATTTATAATAAATAAATCTTTTTAAGATCAAAATTAAAAAAGTATATAATATTTTATTTACTTCTATTAAATTAAAATAATTAATGTTATTCAACTTATTAATACTATGTTAATAGACATAAAGATATTATATCTTATATATAGCTTTCCTATAGTATATAAGAACTTAATTATTTTTGATAAGTATCATTATTATTTTATTATTAAAATAGAGGATTTAAAATTCAAATGTCACGTTGGAGTAAAATATATAATAAACTATTACGTTTATTATTTTCTATTCTAATAAAAAGTAAGATTATTCCAAATAATCCTATTTATGAATATAAAATAGATGTTGCTCGTCCAATTCTTTATATTATAGTTCATAACTCAAAGGTAGATTTATTTACTATACAAACACAATGTCTAAAAAATAATTTACCAGATCCTCTAGTTCCATTAGAAATAGCTGGTTCTTTATTACCACATTATCTTTTTATTTACGAAAATCCATATATTTATTCTTTACCTAGTATTTTATCTATAAAATTATTTAATAATTATATTAATTTACAACTTAAAAATTTACAAATTGATGTTCAAATATTACCTGTTTTTGTAATGTTTGGTCGTTCACCTGGACGTAAGATTCAAAGTAATTTACTATTGCGTATCCATATCTTTAAAAAAATACAAAAAATTTTTATAATTTTATGGTATGGAAGAGATAGTTTCGTCCGTTTTTTACCTACTGTTTCATTACGTAAGATTGCTATACAATATGGTTCAAATACATTAGTTATACAAAAACTAATTCGAGTAGCTAGTATTCATTTTGCTAGACATCGCTTAGTAACAGTAGGGCCAAAACTTTATGTACTCTCAGACCTATTTAATAAATTATTACAGTCAAAAATAATTAAAAAAGCAATAGAAGAAGAAGCTCGTAGTAAAAAAATTTCATATAGAACTGCAGAGCAAAAAGCTATTCTAATAATGAAAGAAATCGCTGCTAATTTCTCATATGAAGCTATTCGTTTTGCTGATCGTATCATAGGTTGGTTATGGCGTCGTTTATATAAAGGAATTCATGTTAATGGCAGTGAACGTATTCGTCAATTAGCACAATCAGGATATGAAATTGTTTATATTCCTTGCCATCGTAGTCATATGGACTATCTATTAATATCCTATGTGCTTTATAATCAAGGATTAGTACCACCTCATATTGCTGCTGGTATAAATCTTAACTTTTGGCCAATAGGTCCTCTTTTTCGTCGATTAGGTGCTTTTTTTATTCGTCGTTCATTTAAAGGAAATAAACTCTATTCTATAATTTTTCGTAGATATCTTAGTGAATTATTTACTAGAGGTTTTTCAGTAGAGTATTTTATTGAAGGTGGTCGTTCTCGAACTGGAAGGTTAATTCAACCTAAAACAGGTACTATTTTAATGACATTACAAGCTATGCTACGTAGTAGCCGTCCTATTAACTTAGTTCCTATTTATATTGGCTATGAACATGTGATAGAAATTACTACTTATATTAAAGAATTAAAAGGTTCAAAAAAGACAAAAGAAGGATTTATAGAAATGATGCGTGGTTTACGTCACTTACGTAATCTTGGTCAAGGATATGTTAACTTTGGTGAACCATTAGCATTACTAGATTACTTAAACGAATACGTACCTAAATGGCATAATAATATTATGCCAATTGATCATTCGCGTCCAGTTTGGATTACTCCAGCAGTTAATGATATTGCTACTCGTTTAATGATAAGAATTAATGAAGCTAGTGCAGCTAACGCTATTAATTTATGCGTAACAGCCTTACTATCCTCCGAACAATTATCTCTTACTCGTGAACAACTTATTGAACAATTAGAGTGTTATCTTCAATTATTGCGTAATGTTCCGTATTCACTTAAATCAACAGTACCTAATACCAGTCCAGAAATATTACTGAATCAAGCAATAAAAATGAATAAAATCAAAACTAAAACAAATAACATTAGTGATAGCATGATGTTATCGCGTAAACAAGCTATCTTAATGACTTATTATCGTAATAACATTCATCATATGCTAGTAATACCTTCTCTTATTGCGGCTATAGTATATAACTATAACGAAATTAGCCAAGTAGAAGTATTGCGTCAAATAAAGTTATTATATCCAATGTTGAAAAAAGAACTCTTCTTGCGTTGGGAAAAATCTGAGTTAGTATTAATCAATATTAAGTATTGTGAAGAGTTCATACGTCAAGGACTTGTTATTTTACAATATGGTCAACTAAAGATAAATACTAAGCGTTATCAGACACTTCAACTATTATCGGCAGGTATTAAGGAAATATTACAACGAATCGCCATTACTGTTGCTATTCTTATTTATAATCCTAACATTAAACGTATAACATTAGAAAATGAAAGTTACTTTCTAGCTAAACGTCTTTCAATTATACATGGCATTAATTCACTAGATTTTTATGACAAAAAAATTTTTAGTACACTAATAATGTCTTTACGTGAAGAAGGTTATATAAATGATGAATTTTCAAATAATTTTAATAAACAACCTATTCAAATGATTTGGCAAATTTTGGCTAAATTACTAACTAAAGATATACGTATAACTATTGAAAATACAATTATTAATAATAATATTAATAAGTGAATATTATATGGTAATAACAAAAAAATTAATCATATGAAATTACTATTTTTTCAAAAAAATATTATTTTTCTTTATAGTTACTATGTGATACTGTTATTATTTACCTTACAAAATTTATTTATAATCAATAAATTATATATTTTTAAAATTGCATAGTTCTTTATAAGAAAAAAATATTTATTTTTAATAAAATTATTAGCTATTAAATACTAAATAAAATTTATTTTCTTCTATTTAATTTAAATTTATTAAGAAAATTAAGCTTCAATAGCGATACGCAATTTTTTCATAGCATTTTTTTCTAACTGACGTACTCGTTCAGCAGATACTCCATATTTATCAGCTAACTCTTGTAAAGTAGTTTTATTTTCGCCATCTAACCAACGTGCTCGAATTATATACTGACTGCGTAAATCTAAGCTTAACATCGCATCATTTAGCTTCTCTGCTGCATGTAGATCCCAATTATCTTCTTCAATACCATCAGCAAAGTCAGATGTTTTATCTTGAAGATATAATACTGGTGCCATTGGTCTCATTTCTCCAGTTTCATCATCAGATGATAAATCAAATGTTATATCTTGTGCAGCCATACGAGATTCCATTTCACGAACATCTTTAATACTTACTCCTAGTTCACGAGCAACCATATCTACTTCATCTTGATTAAACCATCCTAATCGTTGCTTAGTTTTACGTAAATTAAAAAATAGTTTACGTTGTGCTTTAGTAGTTGCAACTTTTACAATACGCCAATTACGCAAAACATATTCATGAATTTCAGCTTTTATCCAGTGAACAGCAAAAGAAACTAAACGTACTCCTATTTCATGATTAAATCGACGTACTGCTTTCATCAAGCCAATATTACCTTCTTGAATTAAATCTGCTTGTGGTAAGCCATACCCAGAATAATTTCTAGCAATATGAATAACAAAACGTAAATGAGAAAGAATTAAAGCTTTAGCTGCATTTAAATCTCCTTCATAGTGAAGTTGCTTAGCTAGTGTTTTTTCCTCTTCTGCTGTTAGCATTGGACAATTGTTCGCAGCTCGAATATAAGAATCTAAATTACCTAGAGGAGCAATTGCTAAAGTTTGCCTTTCTTTATTCATTCAAACCCTCACGAATTCAATGGGATGGCTAATATATTCTGAAATGCATATTTATATTTTATGTTAGGTTTGTCATAAAATGTAAATAAAAGTAATTCATGCTATTGAGATAAAAAAGTTATTCATAAATTTCGATAATATCAATAAATAAATATCAATAAATACCTTATAAATATTCATAGAATACTTTTTCCTAATCTAGGCTTAACTAGGAGTCAAGAAAATAATATAACAAAAAAATACCATTAAGAATAATATTTATTTACTGAATTTACTAAAGAAAAAGTAAAGTAATATTTTTTTACTAAAAAATATAAATTTAAAAAATATTAAATATGTTAATTTATAAATATAAATTTTTATATTATTATTTACTTCTTATTACTGTTATTACTTTAGTAAAATGTTTTATATTATCACTAATTATAGTACATAAGTTAATGATCTAGTATTAAATAAAATAACAAATTATTATACCTTAAATATTTTAATTTTTAAACTTTAATTAAAAATTTTAATAAATAATATTGATTTTTATCAACTTAAATATATATTATTTCATTATTAAATAGTATTAAATTTTAAATTATTATTTAAAATAAATTTATTAATATTAAAAATATAATATAATCAATATGAATTAAATTTCAATGTATGTAATATGTTAATAATATGTAAAAATAAACTAAGTTTATTAAACAAACATGGATATGTTTATATTTTTACTTATAATTTTCTATTATTTATTTCAATTTTATATACTTTTTAAAGTATTTTAAAATAATAAAGAAAATAACTTATTGATTGAAATTTAATTAATTGTATAACATTACATTATATTAATATGACGTTTATATAAACTACAGTATACTTGACCAAATATTTTTTTACGATATAGAAACCAATTAATAGGTACAATTGGAGGAGAAGCTTTTATTGTACTTTCTACATAAATTAATGCTTCGTCAGATAACCAACCTTTTTGCTCTAATAATTGAATAGTTATATTTAAAAGTCCTTTATAAAATGGTGGATCAACAAATACTATATCAAATACTTTACTTGGGTGGTTTAACCATTTAATAGTATTAATTTGTAATACACTAGCTTCAGAAGCAGACGTATTTAGTATTTTTAATTTTTTTTTAATTTGTTTTACTAATTGAAAATTCAATTCTAATAAAGTAGCAGATGATGCATAACGTGATAGTGCTTCTAATCCTAATGCACCAGTACCAGCAAAACAATCGAGACAATGTGCTTGTTCAATATAAGGAGATAGCCAATTAAATAACGTTTCACGTAAACGATTACCTGTTGGACGTAATTCTATATGATTTAAAACTAATAATTTATGACCTCGCCAACGGCCTCCAATAAGACGTATTTGTCTAAAATTATTACGATTATAAAGATATTTACTCATTTTTTAAAATTATTATATTGTATAGTTTAATCTTTATAAGAAGTGTATAACATTAGTAATACAATATTAAAATAGTATCTTAATATTAATATAATAATATATATATTTTAAAAAATAAAATGGAAAAATGAAATGATTTTATTAGTTGATAATTTATATTTAATAAATATTATTTATACGGAGCAGAGTTATATATATGGAAAAAGAAAAGAAAAATAGTTTTTTTTCTTGGTTAAGTTTTGATAAAGAAGAAAATAAAATATTAAATCAAAAAGAAAAAAATCCTAATAAATATACTAAAGAAAAACCTTCAATTAAAACAGTAATAGAAATTCAAGACAATGATTTAGAAAAAAATAATAATTTTCAAACAATCCAACAAAAAGAAAATAATTCTATAAATCAAAATTTTTTTATTCGTTTAAAAAAAAGCTTAATTAGAACACGAGAAAATATCGGATTTAATTTTATTAATTTACTATGTAATAATAAAATTAATGAGGAATTATTTGAACAATTAGAAGAAAAATTACTTATATCTGACATAGGTATAAAAACTACATGTCATATAATGAATAAGCTTAAACAAACTAATCATAAACAATTAAAGGATACTAAAATAGTATACAATTTACTTAAGAATGAAATGATAGATATTCTTAATGAAGTAAATGTACCTTTACAAATATCTAATGAATCACCATTTATTATATTAATTATTGGAGTTAACGGAGTAGGAAAAACTACTACTATAGGTAAATTAACTCATCATTATCAAAAACAAGGTAAATCAATAATGCTAGCCGCTGGAGATACATTTCGTGCAGCAGCTATAGATCAATTACAAATATGGGGACAACGTAATAATATTCCAGTAATAGCTAAGCATAATAATGCTGATTCAGCTTCAGTAATTTTTGAAGCTATGCAAACTGCCAAATCACGTAAATTTGATATTCTTATAGCTGATACTGCAGGACGATTACATAATAAATCATTCTTATTAGAAGAATTAAAAAAAATTATTCGTGTAATGAAAAAAATAGATAAAAATACACCACATGAAATAATGCTTATTCTTGATTCATGTACTGGACAAAATGCTATTAATCAAGTGAAGTTATTTCATGAAGCCGTTAAATTAACAGGTATAACTATAACAAAACTAGATGGTACTGCAAAGGGAGGTATTATATTTTCTATTGCTGAGCAATTTAAAATTCCAATTCGATATATAGGTATTGGAGAAGGAATTGAAGATTTACGGCCTTTTAATGCAGAAGACTTTATTAAAGCATTATTTATTTAATATAAATCATTAACTTATTTAATTTACAAAATTTAATAATTACTAATTAGGATGTAGATATGTTACATTTCCTTTTAAAGTACTTAAGATTACTTAGATATAGATTAAGTAATTCCTTTTTGTATTAAGTAACGATACGGTAAAGCATGTATGTGTTGTGCTAATAATGTATGTCTCATAAAGTAACAAAAACTATGAAGATCATTTATAGTAGAAGGATCATCAGCAATAATCATTAAAGTTTCACCCAATTGCATATAGCGAATAGTTTTACGTATTACCATCATTGGTTCTGGACAACGTAATCCTAATATATTAATAGTATTGTTAGGGTTCGAAAATACATTACTTAAGCTCATAAAATATTTATTTATATTATTTAAACTGATAAATAACTTATTTTATCGTATTTTTTTAATAATTCAATATTAAATTATTATGCTATATAAGCATAAAGAAAAATACATTTAAAAAAGTATAAATTATATGAACTAAAATATTAATTATTAAATTTCTAAATTATTAGGTTAGTTAAATATTGATTTTAAATACGTATTTATACTATACGTATTTAAAGTATGATTTATACAATACATCTTATTATCTTAACATCTTATTATCTTAATATAAATTAGTTATCTTTTGAAAAAGTTTTTAACTATAATACTATTGATTAGTATTATTTTGATATCATATGAAAAAACATTCAAATATTTTTTTTTATAATATGAGAATAATATTTTTATCTTTTATTGTTTATGTATAAGTATATATTTTTTGTAAAAAAGATATTTATATCTTAAATATGTATTTTTAAAAAACCCACTAAAAAATCAATAAAATTTAAATTTATATACGAAAAGTAATAGTTATATATTTTAAAATTTAAAAAAATTAAAAAATAAGTAAACGAAGCATACGACGCAGTGGTTCAGCTGCACCCCATAATAATTGATCACCTACAGTAAAAGCAGATAAATATTTTGGACCAATGTTTAGCTTACGTAACCGACCAACTGGTATAGTCAAAGTATTAGTTATGGATGCTGGAGTTAATTCATTTATAGTGCTAATTTGATTATTTGGTATTACCTTTACCCATTTATTATGAGACATTAGTAAATGTTCAATTTCATTAATTGATAAGTTTTTTTTCATTTTTATAGTAAATGCTTGACTATGGCAACGTAGTGCACCTATTCTGATACAAAGACCATCTATTGGAATGATTTTATTAGTTGCTAAAATCTTATTAGTTTCTGCTTGTCCTTTCCATTCTTCACGACTTTGACCATTATATAATTCCTTATCTATCCAAGGAATTACATTACCTGCAAGAGGTACTCCAAAATTATCAACTGGTAAATTGTCTGAACGAACAAGGTTTGTAACGCATCGTTCAATATCTAATATTGTAGATGTTGGATCTTGTAAAGATTTTGCAACACAATTATATAACATGCCCATTTGTATCAATAGTTCACGCATATGACGTGCACCACCACCTGATGCTGCTTGATAAGTAGAAACAGATATCCATTCCACTAGATCGTTAATAAAAAGTCCACTAAGGGCCATAAGCATTAAACTAACAGTACAATTACCACCTATAAATGTTTTAATTCCCTTATCAATACCTTGGTTAATAACTTGAAGATTGACAGGATCTAGAATAATAATAGCTTCATTTTCCATGCGTAATGTAGAAGCTGCATCAATCCAATAACCATGCCATCCACTTTTGCGTAATTTTTGGTATAATTTAGTTGTATAATTACCTCCTTGGCAGGTAATTATAATATCTAATTCTTTTAATGCATCAATTGCAAAGGCATCTTGTAAATTACTAATTGATTTATTAGTAAATCTTGGAGCTAGTTGTCCAGACTGGGAAGTTGAGAAAAATATTGGATTAATTAAGTCAAAATCGTGTTCTTCGAACATGCGTGACATTAATACTGATCCAACCATACCACGCCAACCAATAAAACCTACATTTTTCATGTTCTATTCGCTTATTTATTTTCAGAAATAATTTCTCGTTATTGTAAAAAGAATACCAGTTATATAAATTTGAAATATTCTAAAGTAATAATAATGTAATTGATGATTATTAACTCTAAAAAATATAGCATTTCTGGCAAATTAATTAATTTGATAACTCTACCTTTTTAATAATGTGACTAATAATAATCTGATTTAACATAAAAGGATGGTGTATTAAAAATGACTGAAATGATATCTTCTACTATATTATTAATTTTAATTATGGATCCAGTAGGTAATCTACCAATATTTATGTCGGTTCTAAAGCATTTAGAACCAAAGCGTCGACGTATAATACTTATACGAGAAATGCTCATTGCATTGATGTTGATGATATTATTTTTATTCTCTGGAGAATCTATTTTAAACTTTTTAAATGTACGTACTCAAACTGTATCAATTGCCGGTGGAATTATTTTATTTTTAATAGCTATTAGCATGATTTTTCCTTCTAATTCAACTAATACTAATAATTTACCTGTAGGTGAAGAACCATTTTTAGTTCCTTTAGCAATCCCATTAGTAGCTGGTCCTTCTTTATTGGCTACCTTAATGTTACTTTCTCATCAATATCCAAATCAAATTTTAAACTTAATAGGTGCATTATTGATCGCTTGGGGTATTACAGCAATAATTTTATTGCTTTCAGGATTATTTTTAAGTGTATTAGGAGATAAGGGCGTAAATGCATTAGAACGTCTTATGGGATTAATTCTTATAATGTTAGCGACACAAATGTTTTTAGATGGTATTCGTTCTTATATAAAAATTTAAACAATAAGAGAATATATAACTTAATATTATTAATTTTAAGGTAACGGTTAAATTTAATTTAAATAGTATGATATACTATACTTTTATATTTCATAAATTAAAAGTACTAAAGATCTATTAATTTAATATATTTTAAATAATTAATTATTGATTTGATAATAGATAAATTAAATTAAATTGAAATAAAATAAATATTTATAAAATAGTCTTAAGAACCAAATAAATTCTTATGAAGAACACGTACTACCTTTTCAGCATCATTTCCTGGGACTAAAAAACAAATATTATAACTGCTAGCACCATAACAAATCATACGTAAATTAAAAGATTGTAAAGCACTAAATACTTCTTTACCAATACCACAAGCTTTTGATAGATTATTACCAATAATTGCTATTAATGCTAAGTTTTTTTCTATTTCAACACGACATAATGAAGAAAGTTCAATCAATAAATTACCTGTTAAAAGACTATCACTAGTAGATGTTAAACCTATATTATCAAGTGTTAATGCAACACTTATTTCTGAAGTAGTTATAAGATCAACACAAATATTATATTTTGCTAAAATATTAAATACTTCAGCTAAAAATCCTCGTGCATGTAGCATATTTAAGCTATGCAAAGTAACTAATGTTTGTTTACGACGTAGAGTTAAAGAACGAAATAATGGTGGATTTTTAGTATTATTACAAACACGAGTACCACCAGCCGTTAAATCTTTACTAGATCCAACAAACACTGGAATACCACTACGGACTGCAGGCAACAATGTTGTAGGATGTAAAACTTTAGCACCGAAAGTAGCCATTTCTGCTGCTTCTTCAAATGTAATTTCTTCAATACGTTTAGCTGTTGGTACAATGCGTGGATCAGTTGTATAAATACCTGCTACATCAGTCCATATATCTACACGTGTTGCTTGAAGAGCTTCACCGAGTAGTGCTGCAGTATAGTCACTACCACCCCTTCCTAAAGTAGTAGTACGACCTTTCATTTCACTCCCAATAAATCCTTGTGTAACAATTATTTGTTCTTGAATATCAGGTTGTAGTAATACTGTAGAATTTTCTTTTATTTTAGCAAGATCTGGATCTGCATGACCAAACCTATCGTTGGTATACATTACTTTACGTACATCAAACCATTTTACCTTTATTTGACGTTCAAGCATAATTTGAACAAATAGTAATGTAGACATTAATTCACCATGACTCACTAGTTCATCAGTTAACGCATCAGAAGTGGCTAATGTAGCTGTTTCAGATAGCATAGTAATATTTAATAAGATACGATCAATTTCATTACGGATTATATCTGGTAATTTTAAACAATTAATAATCGAATATTGAATACTACGTATTTTATCTAAAAGATAGGTACGTTGTGCCTTTTCTTGCCCTTCAGAAAGAGAAATTAATAGATTAGTTACACCTTCAGAAGCAGATAGAACAACTAAACGTGTATTTAAATTAGATAACACGATATCTATACTACGGTTCATAGAATCAAAATTAGAAACACTAGATCCACCAAATTTAGCTACAATCAAAATTTGAGACATATAATAAACCTTTTATCAAATAATATTATTCTTTTTTAATAAATTGAGTTTTATATTGAGAAAAATAATATTTTATTAGACCTTTAGTATATACATATAATGTTTTATATTTATAAATAAATATAATAATTGATTAATCAAATAAATTTCAATAATTTATAATTAAATAATATTTATTTTTTAATGCTTATTTTTTGATTAATATAATTATGTTTAAAGAGTAAATTAAGAATATTTTTCTAAAACTATATACATCTAATTAATAATTATTATATGATTATATCATTCTTATATATTAATCATATAACGTAATAATATTGACAGAAGATTGAAAGATTCAGTATGTAAAGAATAAAATATGTAATTTATGTAGTATACCTATTTTATTCTTATTATTGTTATCAATATTATTATTAGAGTATGATTTACTATGAAAAATATTAATCCAACTAAAACCGCAGCTTGGCAAGAATTACAAAAGCATTTTAATCAAATTAAATCAATACATATAGCTGAATTATTCGATCAAGATCCTAATCGTGTTGAGAAGTTTTCTATCAATATTAATGATCAAATGTTTGTTGATTTTTCAAAAAATCATATTACTAAGGAAACAATTGATAAATTACAAACATTAGCGAAAGCAACAGATTTAAAAAGTGCAATTACATCAATGTTTTATGGTAAAAAAATCAATTGTACTGAAGATCGTCCAGCATTACATATTGCATTACGTAATCGTAGTAATAGACCTATTTTTGTTGATTCTAAAAATATAATGTTAGAGATAAATACAGTTTTAAATAAAATGAAAATTTTTTCTGAACTTATTATTAATGGTATATGGAAAGGATATACTGGCAAAGCAATTAGTAATGTAGTTAATATTGGTATCGGTGGTTCTGATCTAGGTCCTTTCATGGTAACAGAAACATTACGACCGTATAAAAATCATTTAAATATGTTTTTTATTTCTAATATTGATGGTACACATCTTACTGAAATATTAAAAAAAATAAATTCAGAAACTACTTTATTTATAATTGCTTCAAAAACATTTACAACACAAGAAACAATGACTAATGCGCATAGTGCACGTGCATGGTTTCTTAGAAAAGCTGGTAATAATCAAAAATATATTACAAAACATTTTGTTGCACTTTCTACTAATATAAAAGCAGTTAATGAGTTTGGGATTGATACTTCTAATGTATTTACATTGTGGGATTGGGTTGGAGGACGTTATTCTTTATGGTCGGCAATTGGCTTATCAATTGTTTTATCCATTGGTTTTAGTAATTTTAAGCAATTACTTGATGGTGCGTATGCCATGGATCAACACTTTCTAACAACACCAGAAGAACAAAACTTACCTATATTACTAGCACTTATTGGTATCTGGTATAATAATTTTTTTGGTGCTGAAACAGAAGCTATTTTACCATATGATCAATATATGTATAAATTTACAGCATATTTACAACAAGCTAATATGGAATCTAATGGTAAAAACGTAGATCGCAATGGAAATCCAGTTAATTACCAAACTGGTCCTATTATCTGGGGAGAACCAGGTACTAATGGTCAGCATGCTTTTTATCAGCTTCTTCATCAAGGAACTAAATTAGTTCCTTGTGATTTTATTGCACCAGCTATTAGTCATAATACTTTAGCAGATCATCATAAAAAGTTATTATCAAATTTTTTCGCACAAACAAAAGCTTTAGCTTTTGGTAAATCTCGTGCATTAGTTGAACAAGAATTTATAGATACTGGTAAATCAATTCAATCTGTATCACACCTCATACCTTTTAAAATTTTTCAAGGTAATCGTCCGAGTAATTCTATTTTGCTTCGTAAAATTACTCCATTTAATCTTGGTATGTTAATAGCTTTATATGAGCATAAAATTTTTACACAAGGAGTTATATTAAATATTTTTACCTTTGATCAATGGGGAGTTGAGTTAGGTAAACAATTAGCAGATTCTATCTTATCAGACTTAGAAAATGATATGATTATTAAAAATCATGATCAATCTACTAATATCTTAATTAATCTTTACAAAAATTGGCGTTAAATTTTAAACGGAACGGACGGGATTTGAACCCGCGACCCCCTGCGTGACAGGCAGGTATTCTAACCAACTGAACTACCGCTCCATTCTTACTTAGTAAAGAAAGTGTATTTTCAGTATATGTTGCCTGGCAGTTCCCTACTCTTGCATGGGGAACCCCCATACTACCATCGGCACTACGGCATTTCACTTCTGAGTTCGGCATGGTATCAGGTGGTACCACCGCGTTATTGCCGCCAGGCGAATTCTGTTGATTCATGCACAAAATGCATGAAGTATTTTAT